>JBCBHI010000549.1:0-4181 GCA_038525885.1 Bacteroidota bacterium | reverse complement strand
AGGGCAATTTTTCGCTTGGTATCAAAACGATGAGCAAATTGGCTCAGGCGTAATTGGGGGATAACCTCAGCTTTTCATTAAGCTGATTTTTTGTGCACCGCCGTTTTGGATCAATATCCAGGACGGCGGTGTATGTTTTATGGCAGATCGGAATAAATACCTCTCAAATTTTTCATCGAAGATTACGTTAGTTTCGTCGATGATTTCACCTTATTTGGCGATTCAAAACCACTCAAAACCCTGACTGTCAACCACTTATTAAAAATCAGTGCCAAATATATTATAGCAGAAACACAATAAAGAATACTCACTTTAATTTTTGAAGTTGTGTTATTCCAGGCCTGCAGAAGCGCTTTTTAGTAAAGTCCATCCAAAAGTTGGGAAAAAGAATGTGCTACAGCCTTACCAGTACCTACCCTACTCTTTTGTATTATTTGAACTAAAAACCACTATTTTTTGGTGATTTCAACCAATAATTATACTATACCAATATTTTTTTGACTCGATATGCAATAATCTCTTTGGAAGTGTATTCTTTTTCAGGGATTATTTTCTTGATAAAATTTGGGCTGAAATATTACCTTGTAAGGATAGACCCCTTCCTTCCACATAGAAAAAAAGTGTTTTCCGTTCATTTAATAAACAATCCCTGCGGGGAAGCACGAATACGAAGAGAACACATTTTTAGAAGGGAGGCTATTATGAACTTCAACACAGATAAGATTTCAAGAGCAGGCTACTACATTGGCATCGTCATGGTAGTTATCCTGTTGACCAGCGCACTATCTAAATACATTCTTCCTGAATCATTATGGTTGGCAATTTTTACTCCTTTATATGGTGCCGACTATGTGGCTGCTCAATTGGTGAAATTTGAGCAAAATGCGGGTCAGGAGTTTATCCACAGAATATTCGGAAGCTTGTATCTAATTGTCGGTATTCTCAATTTCAAAACTACCCTCCGCGTTAAGTACCGTTCCCTACACCGGAGCATCGGTAAGTTCTTTATCGTTACTTCCGTATTGGTAGGCTTATCTGGGGTCATTTTGTCCATCGTAATGCCTTTCTCAGGTATTATGGAAACCATCCCCTCGGTTATTTTCGGTACCTTCTTAGTAGTGGCTGCTGTTTTGGGCCTTGTTTTCGCCAGAAAGGGCCAAATCAAGCGTCACCAAAAATGGATGATTCGCTGCTTTGCCGTGGGATTGGGCTCTGCTAGTGTGCGCTTGCTCCACCCCATGCTCATCAATATTTTCACTGATGTTCCTCAAGAAACCATCTTTGTGATAGTACTGTGGGCTAGCTGGGGACTACACCTAGGAGCGGTAGAGCTGTTCTTCAAACTGAAGCGTGAAGGAAAAGGTAAATCAAGAGCCTTAGCCATATCTAAGGATGACAATATGCTGGATGCAGCATAGGAACACACGTTTAGCCTTTTCCTTCGAAAAGCAGCCTCTGCCAGGCTGCTTTTTTTGTGCCCAGACTTTTCCAGTACTAGCCTGCAAGCTTATCTGGTATTAAGCCGAAAACCTGGGGGCTAGCATACTCAATAAACCTTACAGGTTTTGATAACCTGTAAGGTTTGGGAAAGGTCCTGCTTAAACACCGAAAATCAGACCTCGAAAGTCGGATCTCCACAACGGCAGAGAATTGATTACTCGAACCAGAATACCATTCACTTCTCAGGGATTGCACGTACTTTTACATTTCTATTCACTATAGCCTACCTATTTGCTAGAATCTAAAGACCTCAGCTTCCGGTATCAGAATTCAGAAGCTCCCACGGTTAAAATCAGCCACTGGACCACGACTTCGGCTAGTATCACCGCCCTGGTGGGGCCAAGTGGCAGCGGAAAAACCACACTACTCAAGCTATTGTCGGGGCTGCTTGCTCCCGCTGAGGGGGAAGCGTATTGGCGCGGAGCGGCCATCTCACCCTTTGCTTACGAGCTTATTCCCGGGCACCCAGATATCAAGCTGGTTCATCAGGACTATCAGTTGCCAGGCCACCAGTCTTTGCTGGACAGCTTGCGATGGCCCCTGCGCTATTGGGATACCGCGGCTCGGGACCAGGAGATTGCCAACTTAATACCGCTACTTTCGCTGGATGGCCTGGAACAACGAAAGCCTAGAGAGCTTTCTGGGGGTCAACAGCAAAGAGCAGCCATAGCGCTAGGGTTGTTAGAATCACCGGACTTGCTGCTGCTTGATGAGCCCTTCAGCCATGTAGACGCACCCCGAAAGGCTGCCTTGCGGCAAGAGGTAAGACGGCGAGTAGAGGCAGGCCTCACGGTAATTTTCACTACCCATGAGCCTGAAGATGCACTGGCCTTGGCAGATTCTATTGGCATTCTATCTGAAGGTTCTTTGGTGCAAGCGGGAGACCCCGAGGAGGTATTTCACCAACCTATTAGTCACGAGATAGCCCAACTACTGGGGCCTTACAATCATTTGCCCGCCGGAGCCTTGACCCACCGGGCTATCGGGTTTCGGCCGTCCTCGGTAATCCTCTCACCCTCTGGCACATACGAAGGAAAAACCCTGGGGAGCACCTTCTTTGGCATGTACGCCTTGGTAGATATTGCCTTACCGTCTGGGCATACTCTTCTCGCCCAGAGCTCGCGCCCCTTGGCAAAAAGTCTCACGGTGCGGTTTTCGCTCAGTGAAGATGGGGTTGTTTCTGGCTAACCCCTCTCCTATCTTACCTCACTAACTACCTGTACACAATGCAAAATTTCTCCCAAGAACTCGCCACGCTCGCTCAAACGCTACCGGAACTAGCCAAGGCTTTTGATGACTTACCCGCCCAAAACGGCAGTCCTGCCGATTTTGACCGTATGCAGGACGTTTTGCAGCAAGTGGCCACTCGTATGGGAGACAATTACCCCTACCATCACCCGCACTATGCCGGGCAAATGCTGAAACCGCCACACCCAATAGCCCGCATGGCCTATATGCTGGGGATGTACCTCAACCCTAACAACCATGCGCTGGATGGCGGCCGCGCCAGCTCGGCCATGGAGAAGGAAGCCGTGGCCGAAATAGCCACTATGTATGGCTGGGAGCAGCACCTGGGCCACCTCACGGGCGGGGGTACTATGGCCAATCTGGAAGCCCTGTGGGTAGCAGGCAAGAGCCATCCCGACCAGTTGATTGTTGCCTCCAACCAGGCCCACTACACCCATAGCCGGATTACCGAGGTACTGGGATTGCCCTACAGGTCGGTAGCTACGGATGCGCACGGCCGAATGGACCTGGAATCGCTAGAGACGATATTGAAGCAGGACGAGGTTGGCACGGTGGTGGCCACCATTGGTAGTACCGGTGTAGGCGCGGTGGACCCGCTACCGGGATTGTTAGCCCTGAAAAGGGAATATGGATTCCGGATCCATGTAGACTCGGCCTACGGAGGTTATTTCACGCTGGCAAATCAGCTTTCGGCTGAGGTGCAAATTGTATACGATGCCCTGGACCAGGTAGACAGCCTGGTGGTGGACCCGCACAAGCACGGATTGCAGCCCTACGGCTGTGGTTGTGTTATCTTTTCGGATCCCTCAGTGGGTCAGTATTATAGCCACGACTCTCCTTACACTTACTTTACTTCGGCAGAACTGCACCTGGGTGAAATCAGCCTGGAATGCTCGCGCCCGGGAGCAGCAGCTGTGGCTCTATGGGCTACCCAGCAGTTGCTCCCCCTTACCCAAGACGGAGAGTTCTCCACTATGCTCGACCAGTGCCTGCTGGCTGCCCGGAAGCTATATGCCCTGGCCAAGGCCTCGGATAATTATTTCCCCTTCTTCTATCCCTCTCTGGACATCGTCATTTTTGCACCGGTAGGTACCAGCACCTCACAGATCAGCGACCGCAGCAAGGCGCTGTTCCAAAAGTCAGCGGACAAGGATGTGCATTTGGCGCTTTTTCAATATCCAGCAGAGAAATTCCAAACGCTGTTTCCATCGGTGGAAGTAGATACCCCCTACGTAGCTTGCCTGCGCAGTTGCCTAATGAAGCCTGAGCATCTGGAGGTGGTAGAGGACCTATGGAAGGTAATGGAAGAGATTGCCTAGTAGACTTATGGGCTATTCCTCGTCGGTATCGTACTGGCGGCGGTTCCGGGCAAAATAATAGCCCAGCAGCCCACCCAGGATTCCTCCAAAGAGATGGGACTCCCAGCTCACGCC
>JBCBHI010000548.1:0-4194 GCA_038525885.1 Bacteroidota bacterium | reverse complement strand
GCTGGGGCAACTGGGGAGCCGAAACGGATGCCCCGGACCTCTCTGGGCTCACACAGTTCAAACTGGGTTTCAATTCCAACTTCGCTGCCGATGGCGAAACCGTAGAAGTTGGTATCGACTATTTGGTGGTAACGGATGGTCGTATCGAAATGATCGCTCCGCCCCAAATGACGGATCACATCGTGGAAGTCTTCGAATTCTAAGTCGGGCAGAGAAAAAATCCCCTCCTTACTCAAGGAGGGGTACCCGAAGGGTGGGGTGGTTATAACTAATAATCGCGAAGCGATACCAATGATACTCCTGCATGGAGTATTAACGGGCCCTCCTTACGGAGAAATATCGATCACTCCTTCAGTCTTGCGGACAGCTTCCCTGCATAGGGGAAGCAATCCCCGTCAATTCACCACACACCCGGCCCCCAAAACCAAACATTTTCAGTTCAGGATGCCCCGGGGTGGCGCTATAGCACTAGCCACCTGGGGTACTCCTTATCCCCAATCCTATTCCCGTATGTACGGAAGCAACTCCAAGCGTCTCCTTCTTCTCAGTATGGCCTGCTTGTGGTGTATTCACACCTGGGCGCAGGCCCTCAGCGACCCACGGGCTACCCCCAAGGCCCGCCAGCTTTATCAGCAGCTACACACCTTGTCCCAAACGGGTATCCTGCTAGGCCAGGAGGATGCACTGGCCTATGGCGTAGACTGGAAAGAACAGCCCGGCCGCTCAGACATGAAAGACATGCTGGGCTCACACCCGGCCGTAGTGGGTTGGGACCTGGGCGACCTGGACCAAACGGCCCACAACCTGGATACCGTACACTTCGGCAGCATGTGCCGCTGGATCAAAGACGTGTACCGCATGGGCGGCATCAACACCATATCCTGGCACTTAGACAATCCCGTATCCGGCGGCTCCTCCTGGGATAAAACTCCCGCCGTAGCGCAGCTGCTCCCCGGAGGTACCCACCACCAGGTATACAAACAGCGGCTAGACGAACTGGCCCGCTATCTCAAAAAGTGTCGGGTGGGCTTCACCAAAGTACCCATCATCCTGCGTCCCTTCCATGAGCACAACGGCACCTGGTTTTGGTGGGGCAAGGACTACTGCACTGAGGAAGAGTACATAGCACTCTTCCGCTTTACCGTAGACTACCTGCGGCAAGAAAAACGCATGCACCAGCTCCTCATCGCCTTCTCACCCGACCGCAGCCGCATGCGCACACCCAACCACCGGGAGGACTACCTCTACGGCTACCCGGGCGATGAGTACGTGGATATCATTGGGCTAGACAACTACTGGGACGTAGGAAGACACCACAATCAGGTACCCTTGGCCGAGCAGCCTGCCCACTTGGTTTCCAGCCTGGAGCTCATTGTGCAGCTTGCCGAGGAGAAAGGCAAGGTAGCCGCCCTCACCGAGACCGGGCTAGAATTTACACCCCATCCCACCTGGTTTACTGACATGCTTTTGGAGCCGCTCAAGTCCTCACCCCAGGCTCAAAAAATTGCCTATCTTATGCTCTGGCGCAACGCCGGGTATTGGCACTATTACACGCCCTATCCGGGGCATCCTACCGCCCCCGACTACCGGGCCTTTGGGCAAGACGAACTCATCCTGCTGCAAAAAGACCTGCCGCCCCTATACCGCCGCTAACCACTGAAAACCATGCAGTTACACACCATCGACATTCTAATTATCCTAGGGTACCTGGCGGCCACCGTCGTCATAGGCTTGCTACTCAAGCGGCGGGCCGCCAAAAACATCGACTCCTACTTCCTCGGTGGCAAAACCCTGCCCTGGTACATGCTGGGCCTTTCCAATGCCTCCGGCATGTTCGACATCTCCGGCACCATGTGGATGGTCACCCTACTCTTCGTCTACGGCCTCAAGTCCATCTGGATTCCTTGGCTCTGGCCCTCTTTCAACCAGATCTTCCTCATGGTATACCTGTCCCTGTGGCTCCGCCGGTCCAACGTACTCACCGGGGCCGAGTGGATCAAAACGCGCTTTGGCCGTGGGCAGGGCTCCCATCTCTCGCACATCATCGTCGTGGTGTTCGCCATCATCGTAGCCCTGGGCTACCTCGGCTACGGCTTCATTGGCGTAGGCAAGTTTGTGGAGGTTTTTCTGCCTTGGGAGTCCATCAGTGCCTACCTACCCTTCACCCTTAGCCCCCAGCAGGTACCCTATTTCTACGGTATTGTCCTCACCGCCGTCGCTACCTTCTACGCCATGATGGGCGGCATGCTCTCCGTCGTCTGGACGGACGTACTTCAGTTCACCATCATGACCGTCTCCGCTATCATCATCGGCATCATTGCCATGCGTGCCGTCAGTCCAGACATGCTCGAATCCCTCGTGCCCCAGGGCTGGGGTACCCCCTTCTTTGGCTGGGAGCTGGGCCTCGACTGGTCTGCCATCCTGCCCGCCGTCAACGATAAAATCGCCGAAGACGGCTTCTCTCTCTTCAGCATCTTCTTCATGATGATGCTCCTCAAGGGCCTCTTTGCCAGCCTGGCCGGGCCCGCCCCCAACTTTGACATGCAGAAGATCCTGGCCACCAAGTCCGGCCCGGATGCCGCCAAAATGAGCGGCTTCGTATCCGTAGTACTGCTGCCGCCCCGCTACTTCATGATCGCTGGGTTCGGCATCCTCGCCCTCGCCTTCTTCCAGGACGACTTTGCCGCCATGGGCGGCTCCATCGACTTCGAGCAAGTCCTCCCCATGGCCATTGCCGAGTTTGTGCCCGTAGGGCTTATGGGCTTGCTGCTGGCAGGTTTGCTGGCCGCCTTCATGTCCACCTTCGCCGCCACCGTCAACACCGCACCCGCCTACCTCATCAACGACATCTACCTCAAGTACATCAACCCCCAGGCCGGGCGCAAGCGCATCATCACCCTCAGCTACCTCGTGTCCGTCGCTATGGTTATCATCGGCACCGTTATTGGCCTCTACATCCAGAGCATCAACGAAGTACTGCAGTGGATCGTCAGCGCCCTGTATGGCGGCTACATCGCCGCCAACGTACTCAAGTGGCACTGGTGGCGGTTCAACGGCCACGGCTTCTTTTGGGGCATGGCCGCCGGCATCTTGGCCTCCATGGTACTACCCTACGTATTCCCCGGGGCACTGCCGCTCTACTATTTCCCCGTCAACCTCGCCATGTCCGTCATTGGCTGCATTGCCGGCACCTACGCCGCACCCGCCACCGACATGGCTACCCTCAAAGACTTCTACCGCAAGGTGCGCCCTTGGGGCTTTTGGAAACCCGTTCACCAGGCCGTGGTAGCCGAAGACCCCACCTTCCAAAAGAACCAAGCCTTTGGCCGAGACATGTTCAACGTCGCCATTGGCATCATCTGGCAAACCAGCCTCGCCATCATCCCCATCTACATTATCCTGCGGGAGAATTTGCCCCTCATAACCTCCGTAGCCATCCTCGGCGTCACCACCCTTATCCTTAAAAAGAACTGGTACGACCGCATGATGCGCGAAGAAAAAGCCTACCAAGCCCAAAACCCCGAAAAACAAGAGGAAGTCCCGGCAGAGGAGGCCGCAGTAGTGTGATTAATTCGAATGACGATTTACAACCGGAACGCCGGACTGCGCCGATTGACGAATGTAGCAAGACCTTCTATGATGAAAATAGCCAGCCTAAAAGCAGGGTATTCTTAACTCCTCTCCCTAATCAGGAAGGCCGAACTACCGCTCCATTGACCGGAGGTCCTGCGTCTTTTAATTCCTTCCCCTTTTTCAGGGGAAGGTGGCGTAGCCGGAAGGGGTTAAACCTTATCACAAACCCAATAAAAAGGGTGTGGGCGTGCCTACCCTCCGCTATCGCTGCGGGTAGTCGGGCTATCACTACTCGCTACTTTCGCCCGGCGCTTCAAACGACCTACGGTCGCCTCAGCCCCTGGGCGAAAGTGAGCTCAAACAGCGGCCTCCCGGCCTCCCGTTCTATCCCTCACGCAATAAAAAATACCTGTTCCGAGCACCCTCACTCGAAACCAAAGATGAATAGAGTCTCCAGGCTTGGCAACATAGGCAAATCCCCACTTACCTCTACCCAGAAGCATCTTCTATCTTCTATATTCCGTCTTCATTCTTCTCTTCGCTCCTACATTCGTAAATCGTCATTTGTCAGTCGTCAATTCATTATCCTTTCCCTTGCCACTACCCAGAAACACCTTCTGT
>JBCBHI010000547.1:0-4198 GCA_038525885.1 Bacteroidota bacterium | reverse complement strand
TAGTAGGCGGCTACCTTATGGTAAATGAAGATTCGCTAGAGGGGGCCGTAGAGATGAGCAAGTGCATGCGGGGGATGATTTAGGGTTGTTGGAAAGGCATAATCTCACGAACCTCTACCGTGCCACCCAGCTCAAAAATGGGGCAGCCTTTGCTCATCTCTACGGCCCCCTCTAGCGAATCTTCATTTACCATAAGGTAGCCGCCTACTATTTCTTTGCCTTCGGCAAATGGGCCATCGTGAATCACTGCCCCAGCTTGCTCCACCACTTTGCCTTCATTTTGTAAAGGGTCTCCACTTATCAGTTTTCCATCTTGTGCCAGGGCTCCCATCCAGGCACCCCAACGTGCCATGTGGGCTTGCGATTCTTCAGGTGATAGTTCTGCCATACGGCCGTCACCTCCATGAAATAGATACAAATACTTACTCATTTTTATGCGTGTGTTTAGTTGAATGATCTAGCGGTTCATTTTCTCTACCAGGGCTTTTAAAGGGCCGAAGTAATATTCATTCCAGCCTTCAGCCAGGCTTTCATAAGCCTCATCAGGTATCCCAGTATGCACCAGCCGTAACTCCGTTTGGCTGTGGTCTCCCTTCCAGGTAATGGCGCAGTCTGAGTACCCTTCCCAGTTCGCTACCTTCCAGTCTTGCAGTAACTTACCCTCCGTGATTTCCCGGTTGATCCCGTGAATGTCTCCGTCCCAAAGGGAAAAAGTACTGCCAGGAGTATCTCCCATTTCTGCGGTGGCTCCAGACCATTGCTCTATGAGCTCCTTTTGAGTGAGGGCCGCAAACACCCGGTGGGCAGGAGCAGCTATTTGGTAGGTTACGTCCAGTGTCTTCATGTTCGCTTGTTTGATTTAAAGACGAACTACCTCCATCAGATTGGACAGACGAGTGAAAAAAAATCAAAAATATTTCATGTATCTGATTATCAGGAGGTTGTTGCTGATATTGAGGATTGGGTTTCAATTCTGCTTTAATTAAAGTAGGCTTAATGCCACGCCGCGTTGATCATTTGGTGGGACCACTTTAAGTGGTCTATGCGACCCCGTCTTACCACTAAAATCGTGAGATACTATACTTGAGCAGCATACAAAATCCACCCTTGGCAGGATTCTCCAACTGGTCAGGGTGGGTACGCAGGGCGTAGTTGGTTGCTGTATTTATCTACAGATTCCCCGTTGGGCATATACCTGACTACTATTCCCACGGGGAATCCTTTTCTTTACTATCTCATTATTTTCTGTTCGTTATGAACCTACGCATCCTAAATCTATTCTTTTTCCTTGCTGTAACTGCCCCAGTTGTGGCCCAGCAGATGTCATTCGAAGAGTACAATCCTCCCAGTACCTTGGTAGTACCAGAGCACTCTACCACCCGGGCCAAGTACCCTTTCATTGACGTACATAGCCATCACTGGCGCATGGCCACCCAGAACCTGGATAAGCTACGCCGAGAGATGGATGAGCTGAATATGGGGGTGATCGTGAATCTGAGTGGCCGTACAGGACGTGACCTTAAGGCCATGACGGACCACATTGCTGAAAACGAAACCCCGAACCGGTTTGTGGTATTTGCCAATGTGGATTTCAGCGGGATAGGTAGAGAGGGATGGGGCGAAGAGGCTGCCCGCCGGCTAGAAGAGGATGTGAATAACGGAGCCGTGGGCTTGAAAATCTACAAATCCTTAGGATTGAGTACTACGGACGTAGACGGCAACCGGGTAGCAGTGGATGACCCTCGCATAGCTCCTGTTTGGGACAAGGCCGGGGAGTTAGGGATTCCGGTCCTGATCCATTCTGCAGACCCTGCCCCCTTTTGGCAGCCACATGACAACCGAAATGAACGCTGGCTGGAATTGAAAATCCATGGACGCCGCAAGCGAGAGGATAACGATCCGGCTCCTTGGCAGACCATCATCGAGGAGCAGCACCGGCTTTTTAAGCGACATCCCAATACCACTTTTATTAATGCGCATTTCGGCTGGCATGCCAACAACCTGACTAAGTTGGGCGAGATCATGGACGAGCACCCCAATACGGTGGTGGAGTTTGGGGCCGTTATAGCTGAGTTGGGCCGCCAGCCACAAAATGCCCGGGCTTTTTTCATCAAGTACCAGGACCGAATCCTATTTGGTAAGGATGCTTACAACCCCGAGGAATACTACACTTATTTCCGGGTGCTGGAGACCAACGATGAGTACTTCCCCTACTACAAGAAGTACCACGCCTTCTGGAGCATGTATGGCCTCAACTTGCCCGATGAGGTATTGCGGAAGGTGTATTATAAGAATGCGCTCCATATCATGCCTACCTTAGATAGGAGCCTGTTTCCCGCAGACTAACCCCTCCATCGCGCATAAAAGCCCATTCCTACCCAACAGGATTGTGCTTTTATTCTTTGTGCAGAACCGTGCTTGCCTAAAGTTTCAGGTCAATCCTTTACACCATTCCTTTTGTAATAAAGCGTAAATAATTACGCCTTATGGGTGGAATAAAAGCTTAAAGCGTAGAAATATGCGCTTTATTTGTATCTTTATAAGGCTTAATTTTGGCTATGAGCTGGAGAAGAAAGACTGACAAAGCGATACTACAAACCCTGGGTGAAAGGGTAAAGCTAGCGCGTATGCAGGCCAACTATACTCAAGCCCAACTGGCAACTAAGGCGGGGGTGAGTAGGCGAACGTTGCAGCTGTTTGAAGGAGGGGAGGGTGGTAACCTGACCACCTTTATTCAGCTGATACGCGCCCTGGGGCGTATAGACCAACTAGCGGAGTTGCTACAGCCTATGGAGAGCATCAGCCCTCTGGCTATGCTAGAAGAACAGGAAAAGCCCAAACAGCGCGTGCGCAACTAGCCATGATTGTACAAGTCATCCTTTGGGAACAGCTAGTAGGCGCCATCGCTTGGGATGCTCGGCGCAACGTGGGTGTATTCGAGTTCACAGAGGAGTTTGCTCGCCAAGGGTGGGACATAGCTCCGCTGCTCATGCCTCTGGAAGATCTACAGCGGGGTCAGCGCGCCTTCTCTTTTCCTGAGTTATCCGCAAGAACTTACGAAGGTTTGCCTGGAATGCTGGCTGATGCCCTGCCTGATGCCTTTGGTAATACCGTGCTAAGGGCCTGGCTGAGGTCTCAGGGTAGAACAGCCGCTAGCCTAACGCCCCTAGAAAAGCTGAGCTACATGGGAAAGCGCGCTATGGGAGCCTTAGAATTTCGACCAACTACCGAAGTGGCCGAACCGCAAGAGGAAATAGAAGTCAACCAGCTAGTAGCCCTCACCAATCGGGTGATGGCTTCTAAAGAAACCATGGACCTCCGTTTGTCAGACGACGAAGAGATGGCTATGGCTGAACTTATCCGGGTGGGGACCTCGGCTGGTGGGCAACGGCCCAAAGCGCTCATTGGATACCATCCCGAAACAAAGCAAGTGAAATCTGGTCAGTTAGCCCTGGAAGAGGGGTTTGAATACTACCTGCTCAAGTTTGATGGCGTGCATGAAGGTAGTTTGGGCGACCCCAAAGGCTACGGTCGTTCTGAAATGGCCTACTACCGGATGGCTCTGGACTGCGGCATACACATGATGCCCTGTACACTGCTGGAAGAAAATGGCCGGGCGCATTTCATGACCCAGCGGTTCGATAGAGGCCCTGCAGGTGAAAAGTATCATATGCAAACGCTGTGTGCCATGAGCCATTTTGACTACAACCAGCCAGGTATCTATAGTTACGAAGATGCATTTGAAGAAATGCGGGCCCTCAATCTCGGCTACGACGAAATAGAAGCTCTTTATCGCCGGATGATATTCAATGTGGTAGCTCGGAATCAAGATGACCATACCAAGAACATCTCGTTTCTTATGGATACTTCTGGCAAGTGGGTCTTGTCTCCTGCTTACGATCTTACTTGGAGTTACAACCCTACTGGAGAATGGACCAACCGGCATCAGATGTCTATTGCAGGGAAGCGAGATGATTTTACCCCAAAGGAGTTGATAGAAGTTGGGAATCGCCAATCGATTCGCAATCCGAACAAAATATTAGAGCAGGTAGTAGAAGTGGTAAGTCGCTGGGAGGAATATAGTCAAGCCTATGAAGTGCCAGAGCCTTTAAGTGCACGAATTAAGGATACCCATCGGCTGATGTGGTAATAATTTTCAATTTTTGGTTTATAGATGGTTCAATATAAAGCGCAATTA
>JBCBHI010000546.1:0-4203 GCA_038525885.1 Bacteroidota bacterium | reverse complement strand
CTGCTAGCCCAGGCAGAAACCTATTTCTCCATCGCGCTCTATGGGAAAGTACTGAGCATTCTCGCGCAGGTTACCTGCATTGTTGCGGACCGCATCGCCAAAGGTAGGATCTTGGAGGGCTTCCAGTACTTGGTAGTGTGCCAGCGAGATGGAGAAATAGGTTTCTGCCTGGGCTAGCAGGGCCAACACCACGGATTTATCCGGTAAGGGCTCGGTTCCTTCATCTGCCCGGGCTTTCCAGGCATTATACCGGGCCAGCTTGTGCATGCCCAACTGGGAGGTGTAGTAGGCCAACCGAAACTTGGCATATACGTTGGTCTGGTCCCAGCGCCACTGGCGCTCCCATTGGCTTAGCCGCTGTTCTGCCAGAGGCAGTGCTTCCCACGCCACCAAGGTATCGGTATAGGAGAAGTATTCGGGTGCACTGGCAGGCTGCTGAGCCAGAAAATCCTGGTAGCGAATGGGCTCGATCATCAACTGCCACATGGGGTCATTGGGCCAGTGGCTGCGCAAAAACCAACCCGGCCGGGCCATGAAGTAGGCCAGGTCCTGGTCGAACTGGAAGCGTCTGCCAGATACGTAGCCTGCCCCCCAAGTAGCATCCATGAGGTACCACAGGTGGTCAATCTTTACGGCATTCCAGGCATGGGCTACGCCCTCTTTAGGGCCGCTCGGAGCCCGGCCTATGCCCTCTATGCGCACAATCTGCAAGCCCGCTGCTTCGCCCAACGCCACGAGTAAGTTGGCATAGCCCTCGCACACCGCCTCTTGGCGGGCCAGCACTTCCAAAGGCAGCTGGTGGGGTTGGCGAAAACGCCGAAATCCGGTGGGGATGGCCTGGTAGTGAGTATCGTAAGCGATATGGGTAGTCACCCAATCATACAAGGCATAGGCCTTGGCCGAATCTCCCTCTAGTCCCTCCGTCAGCGATCGCGCCAGCTGGGCAAGATCCGTATCCCCATTTTGGGCATAGCTCCAAGAGCTACCGATAAGAAACACCGGAAGTATGAGAAGCCACCACGGATACGCTCGTTCTTGCAAAAGGGGATGGGATAAGGGACTATACTTTATCTACGAAAGGAGTCCAGGAAAGATTGTCTAGGTGCACCTCAACTCCGCATTTTGACGACCAATGGGCTGGATTCTGCAAGTTTTCCTCGCCGAAGGTTGCCACATGCCAGCAGAAGCGGGTATTTTCATGAAACCACCCATACTTTTTCATGTCTAGCCCTAAGCCTGCTCCCAAAACTATCGGATTTTTGATCTTGGCCGTGTTGCTGCTTAGCCTGAGTGGTCCGGCCATCAAGTGGCTTACCGCCAATGCTCCCTTAGTGGGTATAAAGCAGGTGAGCGCCATTAGTTATTGCAATACCTTGTTCATCGGCAACTTTGCAGCCGGCATGTTGGTGCTGATTTACTTTCGCCCCTTCGTGATTTTCCGGGATTGGAGGGCCGTCTCCCGGCAGGGCAAAGGATATCTGTTTGTGGCCAGTATCCTGGCGATTGCCTACCCCGCCATGATTTTCACGGCCCTGGCTACCACTACCGTGACCAACGTGGTGCTGGTAAGCCGATTCGAAGGGCTCTTTGTGCTGCTGGCCAGCCACTTCATTGCCAAGGAAAAAGTGGCCCGCAACCAGTGGATTGGTAACAGCATTATTGCGGCTGGCGTGGCCGTAGTGGTACTACAACAGGGTATGGGCATAATCTCCGTGGGAGATCTTTATGTGCTCGGGGCCGGAGTGGTACATGCCGCAGCGGTACTCCACAGCAAACGGACCCTGGCTGCCTGTACTTTGCCCCTCTTTGTGTTCTTCCGCAATGCAGTCTCGGCCGTATTCTTCTTCGTTTTTGCCATTGTGCTCTATGGCCCTACACACTTTATGGATGCCTTCTTGCCAGAGCTTTGGCTAGTAATGTCTGGCTATGCCCTCATTGTCATCGTGGCCGGGCAGTTTTTCTGGTACTACAGCCTCAACCGAGTACCCACGGAGTGGGTGGCCAATGTAGGGCTCGCCATGCCGGCCATTACGCTGGTCTACGCCGCCGTGTTGCTGCAAGAAAGCCCTACTGCGGTCCAATGGATTTCCATAGGCATCATTGTGGTGGGGCTCATCATTGCGAAGCTACCGGGCAAGAGGAAGCCGAAAGAAGCCACCGCAGACCTCGCCCCGGAACTAGACAAAACGCTGATTGGGACGTAAGGAAAGTGTGAGTGTGAGCGCGGGTATAGAGTGTGGGGAAGGTGATTTTGGGGGTAAGACTTGCAACTCTTCCTTTTTGCTGGTAGAGCAATTGTAGAGTCCCTGCGCTTTTGCGGAAGGCAGGCCCCATCTAGCTTGCTAACATGGCAAACCGAACTCCCAAGCTAGACCGGGTGCTGAGTATTGCGGCCATCCTGTTGAGTTTAGCTACCCTTGTGGTCCTCATATACCAGTCGCGCCTTATGCGCGAGCACGAAGAAAAGTCGGTCCTGCCCAAACTAGAACTCTGGAATACGCCCCAAGCGGATCAGTATAACCTCAACCTGTTGAATATGGGCCTGGGCCCGGCGGTGGTAGAACGAGTAGAGGTACATTTTGAGGACTCGGTGTATGTACTGGACCCTCGGGACTTTAGCGCCCAATATTTGCACACGGTGCAAAAAGACACGGTAGCATTCAGTGGCTCCAACCTATATCCCGGCATGATCATCCCGGCCAATGCTTCCTTTCCTTTGGTACAAGTACCCCATGAGGGGCAAGAGGAGGAGCATCCTTTGGTGGAGCTATTTTACTTCAACCGGGCCCGGGTGATTATCTACTATTCATCCGTATACGGAAGGCTCTGGAAGCTTGAGGGAATGGGCAAGATCCCTCAGCTGCTACCCCACGAAGCACCTGAGGTCTCGGAGCAGCTATTTGGCGGGTAAATGGTTACAGGTACCGCACTACTGTAGCGGATTGGCCTGGCCCTTTTCTTTCGCGGGGATCCCGGCTACGGTAGTACGTGGCGGCACGTCCTTAAGTACCACCGAGTTCGCGGCCACTACGGCCTCTTCGCCAATGTGAATATTCCCCAGCAAAGTAGCTCCGGTGCCAATGACTACCCGATCACCCACCTTAGGGTGACGGTCCCCTCCGGCCCGGCCGGTTCCACCCAAGGTCACGTTGTGAAATAGGAACACGTAGTCTCCGATGACGGCGGTCTCCCCTACTACGGTACCCATGCCGTGATCAATGACCAACCCAACCCCGATACGGGCTGCGGGGTGCAGGTCAATCCCCCAAAGGGCGGCCACCCGCTGGTTGATCCACTGGGCCGACATTCGTTGGCCTGCCTGCCAAAGTGCATGGGCCAATCGGTGGGCGGTAACGGCCATAAAGCCGTGAGAAAGCAGCAACACTTCCAGATAGCTTTGGATGGCAAAATCACGGTCAAAATAGGCCCGCAAGTCCCTTTCCAGGGGCTCGGTCCAGGAGCTATCCACTCCCCGGATGAGTTCATGTAGGAAGTCCTGGCTGACCTCTCCATCGGCCAAAGTCTGCGTAAGTCGCTCCTGTACGGCATCAGCTAACCCTTGGGCGCTCAACAACGGATCGCCTAGTTGCCGGGCCAAGGGATCTTGCGTTTCAGCAATTTCTTTTAGGATGAGGGGCCACAGTTCGCTCATGTTGGGGAGGACGTAGGGGTTGAGATAGCATTAACGAATTCTGACTGGCGAAGGATCATCTTTGCTATGGGTGGTTATGGGGCTCAGCGTCGCGATTGAAAGCCATCGCCATAGGTCATCCTGAACGAAGGTCTGCGCGACGCGGCGGACCTAGGTGGGGAGATTCGAATTCACTCTAACCTATTTATTAACTAGCCATTGCAAACTAAATCATAACCTGAATTCGTGTTAAGAGCAGGGCGTACCCCCATTGCCATCGTCCGCTCAGGCGGCCTTTGGGCAAGGGGTCGTGCTGCTTGGCACTCGCCTGCTCCACAAAAGGGTCCTGCGGGCCGCCATTTCGGGCTCAGACAGAGCCAGCATCACTTACGCGATAGCCACTGCCGCTCATTACCAGCTGGTTATACCTTGTGCATAACCCGAATTCAGGTTCACAAGTATTCCCAAACCTTTTCCCGGCGAGTAAGTCACTAGCCCTCTTGACCGAGTTGTTTCGCTCTCGCTCAACATGACTTTAGGGGTGATAAGAATCAAGTGGCCAATTTCGGTTT
>JBCBHI010000545.1:0-4145 GCA_038525885.1 Bacteroidota bacterium | reverse complement strand
CGATCTCGAGGACGAGCGAGGAGTGCGGCATGGAGTAGAAGTCCGAGGTTACCAGTAGACCAACAAGAAGGCGCTAGCACTTCGAAATACAGGGGTCACCAGTAGAACCACAAGAGGCAGCAGGCAGGTGTGTAGAAGTCCGGGGCTGCAGGCAGGGGTGTAGAAGTCCGGGGCCACCATTATAACAACAAGAAGGTGCAAGTGGGACTTCTAAATACCTGGGTAAGATCGCGAAAGCGGCATCGGCTGCCAATGCAGATAAACTCAATGATAAAGACAGTTCAGAATTTTTGTTGAGGTCAGGGGGAACCATGACGGGAAGCCTGAACATGACCAACCAAGAAATTATTTGGTCTGAAAACACCGATGCCGCTAGAATCGGTTTTTATAATGTAGCCGGGCAAGACGAGTCCTACATGTATTTTAAAACACAGGATAATGGCAATGAGTATTTCAGATGGCTGCATAAGGACTACCGAGAGTCTAGCGATCAGGAATGGATGCGGCTGAAACCTTCTGGATTGACGGTTAAGGGAAATATCTATGCAGACGGCACTAGCTATTTTGGTGCTGGCAAAAAAATAATCGATTTTGCTGACACCTGGATAAGATTAAACCCAACTTCGGCCTTTGCTGCGGGAATCTATTGCGGTAACAAAGTACTGAGAACAGATGGCCAGTTTGAAGTTGGAGAATTCGGCCTTAAGTTTAAAGTGACCTCAGCAGGTACGGTTACTGCAGCCGGAAGCATAACCTCGGCCGGCGACATTACTGCCTTCTCCGACCGAGCGCTAAAAACCAACATACAACCGATTAATGATGGCTTTCTGGCAAAAATTAACCAACTGCAGCCTTCTTCTTACCAATGGAAAGACGAGTCGAAAAGTCAAAGAACCCAGATGGGCTTTATTGCTCAGGATGTAAAGGAGCTCTTCCCGGAATGGGTGCACGAAAATGACGAGCACCTGTCTCTTGCCTACGATAAGATGGGAGCCGTATTGGCGGTGAAGGGAATTCAGGAATTACACGCCGAAATAGCGGAATTGAAGGAAACCATAAAAGAGCTGCAAAATGGGGTTACCAAGTAGTGGAAAAATATCCGTGAGTGATATCCAAAAGGAGATGAAGACCACGGAGGGCGCCAAAGTGAGTTTCAGTTCACTGGCTTCGCAATGGAAAGTAAAAACGGGCAACTCCGTATTTAATGCGCCCCACAAGATGAGCGAATGGCGTGGTAATACCTGGGAAGTAGAGCATGAATTACTCATTGATCCTTCCAATATCAGTATCCAACAAATAGGTGGCACCTTCAATATTGACATCACCTCCAATGTACCTTGGTGGATTGGATTCAGGGATGGTACACCGACAACCATTTCTCCAACCAGTGGGCCAGGAAATAGAACGATACAGGTAACCGTTAGCAGAAATGACTCCCAGAATAGCAAATTAGGTAGGATAGAGATAACTACAGGTCAACGATCTGAAATCTGTACCTGGACACAACCAGGAGGACCCGTAATTGCTGGAGATGGCTCCGGGCTAGGTTCAAATGAGGGTCCAGGTGGCGGAGGCAATGGCTCCGGTGGTGGTTTGGGAGGTGAGGGCGGAGAAGGCGACTCTGGAGTCGGCTTTGTAGAGGGTTGAAGATCTCTCGATGGTCCCAGTATCATTCAATAATTAATACAACGATTCAATAAGAAACTCAATGGAAAATACCAATTTGGACTTGCTGGCATCTGCCCTTCGCACGGCTGGCGGTAACTTTGACATTCCTACACTGGACCTAATCCTCAGCCTAAAGAAGCTCGTGGACGAAAAAGGAGCAGAAATCTCCCTTGGAGAGATAGCTGCGATCAGTAACCAGGTGGCTCAGAAATACCAATCGGCGAATGGGTAAATAAACAGAGATTAACCGGCACCAACGGAGTCCAATCCGGTCACCCATCGCGTCCTTACGCTTATGGAGGCGATGGGTACGTTGCTATATGCAGACGGTACACTCCTCCATTCTCACCATCTAGGGCGGGGCGGAGTGCTTTCTTTGAGCCACTCAACTGTAAAGCACCATGCGCAACGTTTATCTACTCCTATTGGTACTGGGCTGTACCCAGTGCCACTCCTCCTACTTTGGGATACCTCCCGTGACCAGAACTGCCCTGTTCACTGGCTGGACCTACGAAGACTGGGAACTACCCGCTACCGATGCTTCTCTGAAAGGGGCCTATCCCATTGGCGAATTCGTGCTCTTAGAATACTTTGACCAGGTCATGGTGGCCCGCAAAAACTCATCGGAGGTCATTTGGCAGGCCGAAATACAAACCCATGATGTCGCAGTGGAGGCGGATCAGCTACTGCTGTGTGCCTGGCAAGGGCTATACCGCATCACTCCAGACGGGAGTGTGGAACAACTATCCACTCAGGGGTGTGATGTGGTACAGAGAAGCAGCAACAATACTTGGCTGGTGGCACCGGGAAGCCAGTCTGAAATTCGGCCAGGAGTATTGCAAGAATACTCGGCTGATTTTAGTGAAGTACTGAGAACAAGCCCCAGGCATCCCTTGATGGGGTCAAATCTCCATGCAATACTCCCACTCGTAAATGGTGGGGTCTTAGCGTCCAACTGTGACGCAAATGAGTTACTACTCCTACAGGAGGATACATGGCAAACACCTTGGTCGAGTGATTCTAGCGGATGGCCCTTAAGTGATGGTGGTTTTACTGATGTTTGGCTATTGCCCTACAGAGAGGGGGTTATGGCTGTGGTATATGGTGGGCTGAATGCAACGTGGATTGCCAAATATGATGGCGAAACTTGGTATGAGCTGTGGAAACCCGTTTGGGAAGGTTAAAACGACAAGACGAGTGAATATATCCAGTACACCTACTTTACGGATGCGGAGCTGATTGGCGATCACCTGATGGTAACTACTACGGCTGCCGGATGCCGCGGTATTGCTTGGTTCGATGTATCTTCCGGCCAAAGGCTGATCCCAGAAGAGATTGAGATGGTAGTAGATAAGCGGCTGCCCCACGTATGTGCTGATTTTATTCAAAAGATGCCTTCGGGAGAGGTCTTTATGGTAACGGGGCAGCGAGCTTTGACGGTAGTATCCCCTGAGTAGCCTGCGAAATTTGGGTCAAGGGCCTCCCTCGCCCCCCACTTATGGTTGCCTGAGAAGTATCCTAAGCTGCCATGATTGAAAGCCTGTTAGTTGGCTGGTGGGATCATCTGGGCCCCAACCAAAACGGCTGAGGGAAGGTCATAACTGAAATACGATGCAGGACTATCTAGAATTTGCGGAGAAAAATGGGATCACGCTATTGAATGATGGGCCTTGTCAGTTTTGTGGTGCCGAAACTACTCGTGGAGTTCATGAGTGCTTAGAGATTTTCAATCTGGTGGTACCAGCCATAGACTATAGCAACGCGGATAACCATCGCTATCGGTTTCTGATGGTGGATGCCCATACTTTGCAGCATCCTGAGATCCACGGAAGGTGGAACAATCACCTTCACCTTTCCCGTTTGCACTTGGTTTTCCATTACCGTGTCTCCTGGTCGTATGCTCTTACGGCTAAGCTGAGCCAGTGCCTGAATGCCTACAAAGCGGATAAGCCCAACGAGGAATTAACGCCACCCAAGGTCCTGGAACGAGGCAAGATTACTACCACGGACATCCGTGATAATGCTAAGGAACCTACGGAGGCTAAAGCCTTAATTACCCAATGGGCGGAAGAGGTGTATCATGCATGGAGTGATGCTCACCCGGTGGTGGACGAAATTGCGAAAGGTTTTTTGGGCTCTTAGGTGGGGGTGGATCGCTCCTTAGAGTTGTGGGGTGGGTGGTTGTTTTGGAGGTTGATAAGATTTAAAACCGCTGTGGCGCTGGATCAGTAGAAAGCCTAACACTAAGGAAATGATTTTCAGGAAGTTACTTTGAGATAAGAGTTAAAACCACCTCGCCCTGCGGGCACTCCTCCTTGGGTAAGGAGGAGAGTTATTACCTTTCTCTCAGGAATAGAGCATGAACATAGTACATGACTTTTGGGAAGAAGGGAGCCTCTCTGCCAAACGTGATAGGAATCGCAATAATCCGCTAAGCTTTTGATTTTCAAAAAGTTACTTGGAGATAAAGATAAAAC
>JBCBHI010000544.1:0-4208 GCA_038525885.1 Bacteroidota bacterium | reverse complement strand
GCACAATAAAATGCTGGAAGCCTACCAACTGTGCGCCCAGACTTTCGAAGCCATGCAGGACTACCAGCAGGCTTTCAATAACACTAAGCTGTACTCGGAGCTGGCCGAGCGCACCATGGGTGACCAACGCAAGAGCCAAACCGAGCGTATGCAGGCGATTGCTCAGGCGGAACAGGCCCAGCATGATGCGGAAATAGAGCGCTTGCGCAATGTGGAGCTCAAAGAGGCCTACACCCAGATAGAAAAACAACAGGAGAGCATCGTTTCCAGCATCCGGTATGCCAGCCGGATCCAGCAAAGTATCCTGCCTTCCCCCTCCTTCCTTACGGAGCACTTTAAGGATTCCTTTCTGCTCTTTAAGCCTCGCGACATCGTAAGTGGAGACTTTTACTGGTTTACCATGGCCCAGGGCCGTTGGGTAGTGGCCGCCATCGACTGTACCGGGCACGGGGTGCCGGGAGCCTTCATGGTGGTGCTAGGTAATACGCTCCTTGCTGACATTGTGCTGGAGCAGGGCATCATTGATCCCGGGCAGATCATACATGCGATGGACGAGCGGGTGACCAAAACGCTGGGCAGTGGCGACACGCAAGCCAACGACGGCATGGACGTAGCCATGGTGGTGTACAACCCGCAGGACCGCAGCCTGGCCTTTGCCGGGGCCAAAAACCCACTGTACTACGTACGCCAGGGGGAAATGAATAAAATCAAGGGTTCCGCTTCAGCAATTGGGGGGCAACGGCTGGGCAAAAAGCCCAAAAAGTTTGAAACTCACCATCTCACAGCAGAGGCCGGCGACCGGTTCTACATCTTCTCGGATGGCTACCAGGACCAGTTTGGCGGGCCCGACAAGTCTAAGTTTCTCACCAAAAACTTCCGCAACCTGCTGCATGAGTTGCACAGCCGCCCCATGGCGGAGCAGCAAGCCACTCTGGAACAAACCCTGGCCGAATGGATGGGTGAGGAACGCCAAACCGACGATATCATCGTCATCGGGATGCAGATCGATTAATCGACCCTCGTGGCAAGGGTTCGGTTCCTTATAAAATCCAGATTATTTACGGAAATTGAAATACAGAGATTGGCCTCGGCCCATACTAAGGGCCAGCCATTCCAAGGTCCAAATCCGGTGGCAAACACCCCGTTTTCTTTTACCCATTAGCCCATTATTGACATGCCAGAATTAAGCTACACCTGCGGTACCAGCCAACAACCTCTACTGGGTCATACCATTGGGGATATGTTCGACCTGATGGTAGAGCAATACCCGGAAAATGAGGCCCTGATTGTGAAACACCAAAACATCCGCCACCAGTACCGCACCCTGCAAGCCAAGGTGGACGAATGCGCCAGGGCTATGTTGGCTTGTGGTATCAAAAAAGGAGACCGGGTGGGTATGTGGGCTCCCAACCGGGCAGAATGGACCCTTACTCAGTTTGCTACCAGTAAGATTGGGGCCATACAGGTAAACATTAACCCCAGCTACCGCCGTCAGGAATTAAACTATGTACTGAACCAATCAGGTTGCTCTGCTTTGGTCCTCGCACCCAGCTTCAAGTCTAGTAACTATACCGAGATGGTCTATGACCTGGCTCCTGAGTTACGGGAGTGCGCTCCGGGCCAGCTACAATCAGAAAACCTCCCCCACCTGAAAACCCTTATCCTGCTAGACGAAACGCCGACGCCCGGCATGTATACTTGGCAAGAACTGCTGGCACTAGCCCCGCAGATCAGCCCTGAAGAATTGTCTGCGGTGCAGGCCTCCTTATCGGCAGACGAACCCATCAATATCCAATACACTAGTGGCACTACCGGATTTCCCAAAGGCGCTACCCTTAGCCATCATAACATCCTCAATAATGGGTATCTGGTTTGTGCTACGATGAAGTTCACCAGCGAGGACCGCCTGGTAATACCCGTGCCCCTATATCATTGTTTTGGCATGGTGATGGGCAACCTGGGCTGCATGAGCCACGGAGCTACCATGATATACCCTGAGGCGGCCTTTGACCCGGAATCGGTATTAAGAACCGTGGAAGAAGAAAAGGCCACCGCCTTGTTTGGGGTACCCACCATGTTTATTGCGGAACTTGAGCATCCTGCTTTTGATCAATATGATCTCTCTTCCTTGCGTACGGGTATCATGGCGGGTTCGTCTTGCCCTATAGAGGTGATGAAACAGGTAAATACCCGGATGCATATGCAGGAAGTGGAAATAGCCTACGGCATGACGGAAACCAGCCCCGTAAGTACCCAAACCCGTCACGATGCGCCCCTGGAAAAACGGGTAAGTACGGTGGGTGAGGTAATGCCCCATACGGAGATAAAGATCATTGACCCGGAAACGGGCCAAACCGTACCCAAAGGCACCCCCGGAGAACTGTGTACCCGCGGGTACTGCGTCATGCTAGGGTATTGGAATGATGAGGAACGGACTCGCTCTGCCATTGACAATGCCCGATGGATGCACACCGGGGACCTAGCCACTATGGACGAGGAGGGCTACATCAATGTGGTGGGGCGGATCAAAGACATGCTAATCCGAGGGGGAGAAAATATATATCCCCGAGAGATCGAGGAATTCTTGTATGGGCACCCAAAAATTCGTGACGTACAGGTGATTGGCGTACCGGATGCCAAGTATGGAGAGGAAATCATGGCCTGGGTAATCGTAAAAGAGGGAAGCACCGTAACCGCCGAGGAAATCACGGCGTATTGCCAAGGGCAAATCGCTCACTACAAAATCCCCCGTTACATCAAGTTTGTGCAGGATTTCCCCATGACCGTAACGGGCAAAATCCGAAAAGTTGAAATGCGCGAAATCAGCATCAAGGAGTTAGGCCTCGAAAAAGCTGCCGCTATCCATACGGCTTAGTCCAATGCCTTGGCAATAAACCGCGTGGCGGCCTCCAGCATCTGCTCTTCAGCGTCCCGGTGCAACTCATGGCCTACCCCATCCACCAGCAGGGCCTCAGCATGTGGTCCTATTTGCTGGGCAATGTCGTGCATATGCTGGGGCGTCGCGAACTCATCCAAGGCCCCTTGCACCACCAACGTAGGGCAGGCTATTTGCGGCAGGAGGGACTCAATGTTCCATTGCCTGCGCTCTTCTGCCTGCCAGATCCGGGGCCAGTCTTCCATCAACTGCGCAGCCTTGGTGCCATGATATTTGGCAAGCCGCATCGCCAGGTTTTCCACCTGAGTTACCTGCTTTACCCCCTCCAGGGTGATGTCCTCCACCTTCACGTGGGCCGCCGCCGTTACCATGGCTAGTGGCTGATGATGTGCCGCATAGATCAACGCAATGGAACCGCCATCACTATAGCCGTACAAAACGGGCTGGGTAATGTTACAGGCAGCTAATAGCTCGGGCAATACCTGCAAGGCTTCTTTTTCTAAGTAGTCAGGCAGCCTTTCTTCCTTCATAGGATCAGATTTGCCATGCCCCCAACGGTCATACACGATGCCGTTCATCCCCAGCCGTTGGCATACCTTTTCTGGATAAGCTTTCCACTTGGCGGCACACCCCAACGCATCATGCAAAAAAACCAAGGTAGGTCCATCGGGTGCCTCCGACACTTCCACCCGCACTACCCAAACTTTTTTTCCGAATAATTCCAGATAGTCACTCTTCATATGCGGCAAGATGATTTAAAAAAAATCAAATTAATACAAGCCCTCCAAAGCTGCAGCCCTGAAGCCAACAGCCGTGAATTTGAGTAATTGTCTCATGCACTCCATGTAAAATAATTACATGCGGACGACACAAAGGATATTCCCAAAGAAAAGGATGATTCTACCCCGAATTGGTTTTCGTATTTTATGGAATTCCTACCAGAATTTTTGGAGCCGATGGGTGCTTCCAGGGCCTCGTGGAAGTGTAATAACAAGTCAGCTCCCATATCACCAAAACCGAAAACCATGCATATCCAAGAGTATATCCGCACCATACGTGCAGACCTCGCTACCAACACCCACCAATCCCTGAGCAGCTACACGCTGGAAAAGCCAGAGCATTTCAACTGGGCTGAGGATGTCTTTTACGAACTGAACGTAAAGGCCTTTCCGGATGACCGAGCCTTGATCTGGAAATATCAGGACCAAGAGGAGGTATACTCATTTCGGGAGATGTACCATCTGTGCAACCAACTGATCAACTTGCTAAGAAAACACGGGGCTCAACCCGGCGACCATATCTATTCCTTGCT
>JBCBHI010000543.1:0-4209 GCA_038525885.1 Bacteroidota bacterium | reverse complement strand
CTGGAGAAAACAGCTCAAGAGCTTAATATCCAGCTGGTTGATAATCAGGCACTTGCGTAAGAGCGTCACTGGTAGCGCCAGCGGAGGACCTAGGTCGGGAGACTTGACTAAGTTGCAAACTTCTCATATTCAGGATATTATTCAAGATGTCACTGGTAGCCTTCCCAAACTGACTACGCATTAGCCTCTAACCCTCCCCATAAAGCTCCATCGATCCAATACTCTCCCCCTATACCCAATCCTCAGCAAATCCCTCATCAACCCAAAATGCACCTGAATTTATAATCTGGCTCCCTTTGATGTTCTTGTCTTGATTGGATTCCCTTAATTCTATACTTACCTTACTCCCTACCTAACCAAAACATTACCCTAATGACACGTAAACTACCCGGGCTATTGGCCCTAATCGCCCTTATAGGGTGCACTTTTTACGGATGTAAGCAAACCCCAAAACCTGATCCCAAACCCGATGGACATGATATGGGAGAAATGGGGTTTCACACCCTGGCTCCCGTGGCCGATGTACGGTCAGACATTGCCCCCTCACTTTTCAAAGCCCTGCAAGGATTTGCTGTTGCTGATGCCCTCTCAGATGATCTTACCCTTACTCTCGGTTTCAACAACTTTGTAGTAGGTAACCAAAACGTGCGCATGCGTACCTATACCATGCCTGGTGATAACGACGACGTTATTGTAGGGCCCGTGATTCGCGCTCCGCGCAACGGCGAAGTGAAAGTAATGCTAGAGAACCGCCTTACAGGACCCGATACCCTCGAATATTGGTTTCTGTTCCCCACCGATCCGTTTTTCGAGGCGGAGCTGGAAAAGGAGGCTGTTTCGGATACTTTATACAGTATGCTCTTTGAAGCCCAAAAAGCCAGTCTTTGGGGCGAATCTTTACAACCTTACAACCCCAGATTCTATGATGCTTTTAGACTGCCTTGGGATTCCACCAACACTATTGTAAACCAACCCATTACCCAGGTTTCGGCCACCCAAAAGTCCTTCCAATCACTTAGCAGCGCAGGAGCAGCCACTACCTGGCAAATAGTAAAAGAGGAAAATGTGGCCAATGGCGATATGGTGTGGAAAGTATTCAGATCCATGGTGGGTACCCATGACCACGCCAACCACAATGTGCCGCACGACTTCAACACCACCAATCTGCATACTCACGGCTGGCACGTAAGCCCCAAGCAAGACAATATCTTCCGATCAGTCACCGAAGGTCAGGATTCTCAGTACGAGTATACCCTGGACAACCATCCTGCGGGTACCTTTTGGTACCATCCCCATGTACATGGTAGCACAGCCATTCAAGTAGCCAGTGGATCAAGTGGTGCTCTTATCGTAGAGGATAATGCAGTTACTCTGGCTAGGCCTGAGTTTGCCGTCCTCAAGGAGGCTACTGACAACGAACAAGTTTTGGTGATCAACCAAATTTTGTTTCACCCAGAGATTGGCGAATTGCCTGATTTCAATACCTTACAAGCAATCTATAGCGTACTAGGTACTCCAGTTAATGATACAATATACCCCCGCTTAAATGATTCCTTGCCAGGAACCACCATCAATGGAGTTACCAGTCCTATTCTGGAGATGGAGGCAGGGACCGTACAGCGTTTCCGGGTGATCCACTCAGGCTTCCGTAGTAACCTGGCTTTCGCCATTCCTGATGGAGTTACAGCCTACCAGATATCCGTGGATGGCCTTTACTTTGATGAGCCCCGTGAGATTAGCCAATTGCATATGGCACCTGGCAATCGGTCAGACTTGATTATTGTAGCGGATACAGAGGGAGACTACCCCGCCAAAATAGTCCCTTACTCGTCTGGTTGCGAATATTTTGTAGACTCCTCAGCCTGTACGGGTACTCCAGGTGCTTCTGCAGAAACCTTCTTTACCATCCGGGTGTCTGGCAACGCTACTCCCGTAGATTTTGCCCTGTCCTCATTGCCTGATAATGACATTCCCATCCCCAATATGGATAGTGTAGTAGGAACCCGCAACATCGAATTTTCTATCGCTAATAACCAATTCCTGGTCAACGACACTGCCTTCCAAGGCTCTACCTACATTAGCCAGTGGCCGGTGGGTGGCACTACCGAACGCTGGGTGATCAAAGGATTCAACGGTGGGCACCCCTACCACATTCACGTCAATCCCTTCCAGGTGTACAATTTTGGGGGTAAGGCGGTAGACCCTCCCATGTGGAAAGACGTGGTCTTTGCTCAGAACAGCAACAGTGGTACCAACAACACAGCGGAGATGATCACTTACTACGCTCCTGAATATCCTGGGCAGTTTGTATTGCACTGCCATATTTTGGACCATGAGGACCAAGGTATGATGCAAAACGTATCGATACGGCCGGCCAACGGAAACTTCCCGGAATGTTTGCCAGACACCTCGTTTACCAACGAGTACAACCGCACTACACCTACCCCTCCGGATGCTGTCTGTCCTCCCGATGAGGCAGCCGCATCGGTTCCCAATACTTGATACCAAAGGAGAGCACTGAAATACCAAAAAGCCCGGCCTGCTGCCGGGCTTTTTGCATGAGGAATCCTACACGGGTATTCTTCCCAAAGCATTGAGCCAAAACTCCAGGAATTGTACCTTTGTAAGTCTAAGCTGATCCTGGTATGATCAAAGACATTCCCCAAAGACTGGTAGAAGGAGTACATCTGGCGGTGATCCGAACGGTGAACGATGCCGAGGAGAACGAATGGTCGGTGTACCTGCTCAATCACAACAACTTCCCTCTGGAGACCGTGCTCATCGCCAGTACTGGCTACGGTACCAAAGACGGAGAGGACCAACGTACCTCCACTCTACGGCACATGTTCGAGGAAATAACCGCCGGAGGGCATGTGCTGATAGAGCCTATTCAGCCCGAGGTATTTCATCTCACCAATGAATACTTTGTTACCTATTACAAGGACCGGGAGATTTATGAGAAGCGCTTCGTCTTTGTGCCCGATACCATTACCGAGGACAATCTGTCTTACATCGAGAGCCTGCAACAAGAAGGCGTGATTCACCCCTGATGGACCGCCCTGCACTTACTGACATACTCTTTCTGGACATCGAAACCGTAGCGGGTTCGGCCACCTACGAGGAACTTACTGAGCGTATGCAGGCCCAGTGGGACCGCAAGGCGAGGTACATCAAGACCGAGGAGCCTTTGGAGTCTGCGGATCTGTATGTAGACCGGGCGGGCATCTTTGCCGAGTTTGGGAAGATTGTGACGGTGGCCGTTGGTTTTCTCACCCCTGACGAGGAAGGCTCCTATCAGTTGCGTGTCAAAGCCTATTTCGGTCATGACGAGCGCGCCATGCTGCAGCAGGTAGTGGACCTGTTTACGAAAGGGTTTGACCCGAAAAGGATTTACCTGTGCGGGCACAACATCAAGGAATTTGACGTTCCCTACATGTGTCGGCGCATGCTGGTCAATGGTCTTACCCTACCTCCGGTCTTAGATATTGCCGGGAAGAAGCCCTGGGAAACCCGGTTTCTGGACACCCTGGAGCTGTGGAAGTTTGGGGATTTCAAGCACTTCACCTCTCTGGAGCTGCTAGCCGCCATCTTTGGCCTGGATTCCTCCAAGTCGGACATTGACGGCAGCCAGGTAAATGGGGTGTACTATGGCGAGGAAGAGGGCCTGGAACGGATTGCCCACTACTGCCGAGCCGATGTGGTGGTGACCACCAATTTGTATTTGAAGATGCGGGGAGAGAACATCATTACCCAAGATCGGGTAGTGTTAGTCTAGTTCATGCCTAGTACCTTGTGGCCATGCGCCTGGTTCGCCATCCTGTACTCGCCAACTATTACGTTACCTACCGGTGCAACGCCACCTGTAGTTTCTGTGATATTTGGGAGCGGCCCTCGCCCTACATCACTCTGGCAGATGCTGAAGCCAATTTTCGGGACCTGAAGCGTCTGGGCGTTCGGGTAATCGATTTCACGGGCGGAGAACCCCTCCTGCACCGGGAGCTTCCTGAGTTGCTGGCCATGGCCCACCGGATGGGCTTCATTACTACCGTAACTACCAACGGCCTCCTTTATCCCAAATATGCAGAGCAGTTGCGCGGCCTGGTAGATATGCTACACTTCTCCCTAGATGCCGCTGACGCGGAAACTCATGATGCCTTGCGCGGGGTAAAGTGCTTCGATTTTGTGATGGAAAGCATCAAAATCGCCAGG
>JBCBHI010000542.1:0-4210 GCA_038525885.1 Bacteroidota bacterium | reverse complement strand
GAATTGGGAAATTATGAAAGAGCTCTTGAGCTGCTAGAACGGGCCTTGGATTTACATCAAGGCATAATAAAAACGGAAAACGAACAACTTGCCGCAATAAAATCTAATCTGGCTAAAACCTACTTCAGTCTTCATGACCTAAACAAGGCCAAGTCTTTTTTTGAAGCTAGTATCTCACTTTGGGCAAAACTTGTAGGCTTAAACCATCCTCACACAGCAATCGATCAAACTAGTTTAGGTCTTGTATTTTTAGAATTAGGGGAGCCGTTCAAGGCCAAAAAATTATTAGAAATTGCTTTAGAGTCTTATTTAAAAAACTTAGGGCCTAATCATCCTTACATTGCCAAAGGCCATGCAAATCTAGGAGGTGTTTATCTACGGCTTGGGCTATATTCCGAGGCTCGTGAAGAATTAGAATTGGCTATGTCTTTGAATGAAAAACTATTCGGACCTTCTCATTTGAATGTAGCTGAAAATAAATATAACCTTAGCTACGTATACAAAGGATTAGGAAAAAAAGACAAAGCCATTCTTCTTGCCAAAGAGGCTTATTCAGTATTAAAAAGCCAACTTCCAATAGGACATGAAAAGGTCCTGGCCGCCCACAAGATCATTGAAATACTCGAAGCCGAACTTGGGCAGAATTAAAAAGCGATTTCAAGCTATATCTTGGCCCACCTGGCAGATTTACTTGACATAGAAAACGATGTATAATTAACTCTTAGCCACTTTATGTCTACTGCACGTAAAAAGGCACTAAGACTACAGAATATTTTTTAAATCCTTCTGCACACTCAGCGCCGACTCAATAAAACTTCTTAGTTAAAGAATTACCACATACCGCAGGCCGCATGGTCGTGCGAGCCTATCGGCGAGCCCGGAGGTACCGCTGCGGGCTTAGGGAAACTAAAGGGCTCTGGCTCAGCCATCCACTGCTGCATCATCAGCAGAGCATACTGATAGTGGGCCCCCCAGGCATCCATTCCCTGGTTTTGAGTTTTCAGCCAGCCCATCAAATCCATGAGCGAGGCATAGGCCAGGGCCCGGGTTTGGTCAGAGGCTCCTGCGGCCAAAGATAAGTTCATCACGTGCCGCAATGTCATCATATTCACCGTCCGCTGTACCTCTCCGGCATAGCCCAACTGCGGCGATTTCTTCCAGGTGGTAGTCAGCAGGTCACCCAACACATCGTCCAGTCCCAGAGCATTCCCATTGCGGCTTTTTTGCAGCACCAGGCGGTTCGCCCGGGCCGGATTCAACATCAGGCTTAGGGTAGCCGTGGCTCCGTTTTCTGCCGCCACCAAGGGGTCAAACATCACACTGGTGCGGCCCTTGAAGCTTTCGCGACCACGGCCGTAGGCCAGGGGCATCGGGGGCAGCTGGTCCAGTACAGACTCGGGTACCGCCAGGTGCTCTGGGTCCAGCGTGGTCAGCAGCGCCTCCAGGGCTGCCTGCTGGTCCGTGGCCGCAACCGGAGTTACCGGAGTTTGGCCATCACCGCGCAGCGCATACGAATAATCGAACCCGCCTAGCATCTTCACGGCTGCTTCCACCTGATAGCGGTGAAAGAGGTATAACGGCACCAGCGTTTGCTCTAGCAGCGCCATAGGAGTGCCTTCGGGTATGTTATTCTCTCCAAACTGCTCCAGGGCCTTCTTCCGCACGGCCATCACCCGGTTCAGCTCATCCGTAGGGTTTTCACCACTGTCCCACAGGTGGGCGTAGGCGTGCGCGCCTCCTTGTGGCCGCGCATCCTGGTCACTAATAAACCGAATGCCTTCTTCCAGCGCATCCAGCAGTACCTTCTCTCCGGCCGCTTTCTCGTCCGTACCTTCAGGATACACCGCATAGCCAAAGGTGATCGCTACCTTGTCCCACTCGCCAATATTCACATCGTAAGCCTGAGACAGGTCAAACGTCCCGTCCTCTTTCAGCAGGATGTAGGGGTGCGGATAGTCCATCACCGAAGCACGGTTGCGGGTGCTGGCTATGTAGTTGTGCGACAGCCCCAGGGTATGACCTACCTCATGGGCCGATAGCTGGCGCAGGCGCGCGAGCGCAAATTCCAGCATCTCTTCGGGCACCTCTTGGCCCTCCATATAGGGGGCCAGTATCGCTTCCGCAATCATATAGTCCTGTCGTACACGCAAGGAGCCCAGGCTCACGTGCCCTTTGATGATCTCGCCCGTACGTGGGTCCCGTACCGAGCTGCCATAAGACCAGCCACGGGTACTGCGATGCACCCACTGGATTACGTTGTAGCGCACGTCCATCGGGTCGGCCCCTTCGGGCATCATTTCCACCCGGTAGGCATCCTTGAACCCGGCCGCTTCAAAGGCCTGGTTCCACCAGCGGGCCCCGTCTAGCAGGGCCGAACGTACTGGCTCTGGCGTACCCCGGTCTAGGTAATATACGATGGGCTCCACCGCTTCGCTCATGTCCGCGCTGGGGTCCTTTTTCTCTAGTCGGTGGCGTGCAATGTATCGCTTTCGTAAGGGTACCCCGATGGGCGTAGCGTAGTCATAGTAGCTAATGCCAAAGTAGCCCCCACGTGGGTCAAACTCGCGCGGTGTGTAGTTATCATCGGGCAGTTGCACAAAGCTGTGGTGCATCCGTACCGTCACCGCTCTAGAATCCGCCGCTACCGAGCGAATGTAAGCCCCGGAAGGCTGCCCGGTAAAGGTGATAGTGGCTTCAAACTCACTGTTCTGTGGGAAATTCTTGGTCCGCTCCAAGTACATCGCCGAACGGTTTTTATTCAGCTGATAGCTGCCTTGGCGAGTTCGCTTCAGCGTACCTACCACCCCATGGGCGTCGCGTAGCAAAAAGCTGGTAATGTCTATCAGCACCCGGCCGTCCTCTTCGGCCTCTACTTTGAAGCCCTCCTGCACCGCCATCGCAAAGGCATCCTCTACGGCCTTTACCTCATCCATATTGTCCGTATAGGCCCTATAGTCATAGTTGGGCTGTACCATCAGCACCTTGGGGCCTACCCGCACAAACTTCACAATGCGCTCACCGCCCAACTGGCCGCGGTCCAGACCAATATCGTTGGAGCCTACCCCAGCTGGTAGTGAGTTTACGTAGAGAAATTCCTCCTCGAACCGGGCAATCTCCAGCCAAATTTTGCCCGCCTTTTCGTCCCAATAGTAATCGAAATACCCTTCGTATTTCGTGAAGTTTTTCACCTTCGCGGTGATCGTTTGGTCTTTGTCTTCCTGTGAAGTGGAGGGTACAGAAGCCGTGGTTTGGCAGCTTAGGGCGAGACAACCCATCAGTAGCCATGTCATCCTCAATCTCATGGGGTATTTGGTTAAGTATACTGGGGATAAGATACGCAAAGTACCCGCATTCCAATACACTTGTTAGGATGAGGACAGGGACCAGCCCTTACAACGGCAAAATTTCAAGAAATGGCCGAAACCCGAAGCTTATTGGATGGCAAAGCGCCCGTTCTGCAGAAAATCGATCGAAATCCGGTTGAAGGATTCTGGCTGCTCTACATTCACCACGTGCCCACAAGACTCTACCACCTGCAACCGGGAAAAGGTATGATCCTGCACCAGTTTTCTCACCGGGCCCAGAAACATATGATCTTCAGCGCCCATAACGTACAGCGTAGGGATCTGCAACTCCTTCTCTTTGAAGTAGCGCAGCAGGGGCGTTACCTGGTGCGTTAACTTCCACCAGCGCAAAAACTCCTTGCGGGCAAGGCGTTTGGCCTCCCGCACAAAGAGTAAGCGGCTCTCGGTGTGGTTGCGCCGGGGCATGATGATCCAGGCGAACAGCTTGTATAGGAAAATAAAGGGGACAATACGCTTGGTAGCATGGCCCAGGGCCACAAAAAATTTGTGCCGGAAGTTGAAGCGTACTACCGCCCCACCCAATATCATACTTTCTACCCGGCTAGGGTCCAGCTCGCCAATTGCCCGGCAGACGATAGAACCCAGGCTGATGCCCACAAAGTTGGCTTTCTCAATCTTGGCCTCATCCAGCACCTCAATCACATCCCGGGCTATATCCTCAAAGGTATAGTCCTCCGTGATGTGCTTCTCAATAAAGTCCTGCTGCGAGCGGCCATGGCCGCGCAAGTCTACCAGCAGCACGTTGAACTCATCTTTGAAAGCCCGCAACTGCTTATACCAGATAGACGAACTACCTCCGGCACCATGGACAAAAACTACCCAAGGGTCTTCCGGTTCTCGTGTGT
>JBCBHI010000541.1:0-4213 GCA_038525885.1 Bacteroidota bacterium | reverse complement strand
TTTCTCACCCGCAGGAGTACTGAACAACAAATAAATTACCCCTACCCATACCACCATAAAGGCGGTCTTGCTGGGTAGCTTTGTCAATATCTACCCCGATGCACATCTTTTCGTTCACCATAAAGATTAGCCCACCCATCATCTTTTTCTCTTCTGTAACCTGGGCTTTGCGCAGTCGCTGACGTACTCGGTCTGCTAAATATTCACTGTATGCCATGGTGTGCTCCGTTTTGGTAGATTACTATTGAGGAGTATAATTGTATGGATCAATTACCTTTGATCCTGACCATACCCCAAAGCTAATTTTCTAACCCAATGAGAAAAGAGAAACTACAAAAATTAGGAAACGAGGCCAATGCTCAGGCCCGGATAGACTATTCCCGATACAATGTAGAAGAAGGAGTTTCGACCATAGCTGATGCCTTGGTCATTCCTCTGTATGTAGCCCGAAGCTTAATTGTACCTGTTTTGTTTCCCATTGCCTTAGCAGTGGTGATAGCCATACTAGCCGACATGTCTGTAGCAGCCTCTATTTTTTATGTGCTGCTAGCTTGGGTATCGGCTATACCTTTGGCAGTGTTAACGGGGCTTATCTTGTTGTTGCGCCGGATTGGCCAAGATGTAACCACCCTGTTTCATGTGGCACTGGACACTACCTTACTGGCCTATGAAGATGCCAATAAGCTGAAAGAGCAAGCTAAAGAAGATGGTAGAAAGGCGAGCTTGTACCAAGTATTTCAAGGGGTTACCTATTTTGTGATTCTGCCTACCGTGCACAAAGTGCTAGGGAAGAAGCTACCTTTGATGGGCTGGCTACTAGCTCATATCATCGATAGAGTGTTCTCAAGCCTATTGAGAATCCGGCAGAAGGATTTTGAAGCTATTGAAGCAGATATTACCGAAGACGATACCCCTGAAGAGGCGATGGTAAAAGTGAATAGTAGGATCGACAAGCTGAAAAAGGGGACGGGCAAAACCATTAAAGTGGCTATGAAGGTATTATCCTTTCCCCTGTTTGTGGCCGGTGTTTTTATTGGCAGTGTTACCGTGCTGCTAGAGCTATTGTGGTGGTCCTTGTTTGGCTGAATTATTCCCTTGACCAGGCTACCCCGAGCGATAGGATAGGAGCCGAGTAAAGATTGGTACGTGGGTGCCAACCATCAAAGAATGTCTGGCCTTGTAGGATGACATCCCATTGGTCGGTTACGGAATAGTTGACGGCCAAACCTGCTGCCATGAAGTTGGTACCATCTCCCCGGATGAAATCAGCGAAAGCATTGGTTTGTTCTCCCAGAGTGACCAAAGCATTTCCCCGGGCCATTATCCACCATTTGGATCCGGGTTGGTAGCCTACTTCCAACCCATAGCGTAGTTGGTCACGAAACTGGCTGTCCCGGTAAGCTGTACGAAAGTTATAGGACCCAAAACCCTGGATATAGAGGGGTACCGGATCAAAAGAATGTGAAGCCGCGAGGGTACTCCAAACGTTCCATTCGCCATCTCCTGTAGGTAAATTGATCATCTCAAAAGCCAGTTCGCGGTTGGTGGCAAAGTTGTCTCCAGGGGCGGTGGGTATTTCAGGTGCAATGCTGATGCTCACCGGCACCTTCCCCGTAAGGATGCCATACTTCAACTCAAGTCTTAGATCCCCAATGCCATGAGCCCAGTCGGTGGTTTCAAAACTGTTGAACCGGTACAGGGGCATGGAAACTAATACGTCTAGGCGGTCTGTGATCCCATATTCGCCATACACATATAAGGAGTGTTGGCGAAAGGAGGAGGTAGTGATAAGATCACCGTTGAGGTTATAGAATTGATCCGCTTGAAAAAACTGATATCCTGCCTGAATGTAGGCTTGGCCTTGTTTTTTCACCCAACCGCTTTGGGCTACTAGAGTGAAGGGAAAGAAAAGAAGAGCAGTAAGAAGAAGGGAGCGAATCATAGGGTAGGAATAAAAATTGCCCGGCAAATTCTAAGAGGTTGCCGGGCAAATAGATGGTTTGATTTCTTATTGTAATTCAGCGTAACCAAAAGGTACGTTGGCTGAACCGCACCACAGAATTACGTGGGTGAATTCGCTACCAGGTACCGGGTCTAGCTTGAAGTTATTCTCACCAGCGCTGCGAACAGCTCCTACCAAGTACAAATCGGGATTACCATTGCCGGGGTCAGCGGTAAACTCAGCTGAAGTGGACAAATAAACCGTTACGGTGCCAGTAGCCAGATTGGTGTTGAAGGCACTGTTGAATTGTAAAAAGGTAGCGCCGTCTTCGTCAGTTCCTAAAGAAGCAGAACCAGTACTACCAGCTCCATTCTGTTCTACAAAGTCTCCTGTAGCCGTAGCCGTGAAGACACCCTGAGGCTGGCTGCTATCGATTACTTCAGGAGTTACTTCTTCAGTACAAGCAGACAAAAAGCATCCGGTAACCAGAGCTAAGGACAGTAAGATCGTTTTTTCATGTGTTTGGAGGATTTGTTTTCCATTCGATTGGGTGAACGCCTTCTCCAAAGATGGGGATGCCCTTTTTGAGACCTTTATGCGTTGGTTTTGCGCCCACAGGACATTTGTGGTAGGATTTTCACGGAGTAAGTGTAAAGAGATAGACAAAATATGGCTTTAGAAATTGCTGGTATTATGCGATGAAAGAAGTGGAGAGGAGGGCTTGGAGGATAGAAATGTATAGTATGCATAATAATAATAATAATAACCCCAACAATCAAAGGAACGAAATACTAAGAAGGTTTGGATTGTATCCTACAAGACGTGGCTTATTATTAGTATTTCGTTCCTTTGATTGTTGGGCTTATTATTAGTCATCAAGGAGCGAAGGCTAAAGGTGCTCAAAAGGGCTATATAGAGACCACTAGGAAATCCCATTGGGCTGAATCATAGTCATAAAACTCGTATTTGAAATCCAGATCTTTAGACAGGATGTAAGGTTGATGCGCTGGATTGAAGCCTACAAAATGCAGGCTCTGGCACCTATTCGATGGGGTATGAATGAACAAAATCACTCAAGAATTTCCATCCTTTATCGTAACTATTAGATGAACGGTTTCGGAATTAAATTGGAGGCCTATGCCCTTCAGGAGCAGGGTTTTGTGATGTAACGCCAGAAGGGGATGCGAAATTTTGGATGCTTCTTTCTGAAAGAAACATTTCAGAATAAGAAAAATCTCAGATGGAGTTTTAATTTTGGTAGGATAATTGTCCCTAAACCCCTAAAATGTCAAAAATTGACATTCGCGATTAACCACAAATAAAGTTTCGAAACATGCGAAAAATTGGAATTACACTTTTGGTTGCGGCTTTTAGCTTTTTATCCTTTTCCCCAAGTGCTCTTGCTCAAGAATGGTCAGAATCAGAGTTGCAGGAGATGTATATGGAATTCTTGGCGGATGAAGGAATTGATGATGCCTTTATCGATAGCGATGGAGATATCCAGTTTACCTACAATGACTACAACTTCTTTATGGAGGTAAATGAGGATGACAATGAGTTCTTCCGGGTGGTGATGTTTGGTTTCTGGCCTATCGAAAGCCAAACAGAGGCTGTGCAGGTAGCTTTTGCCTGTGATGTAGTTAACCGTCAGATGAAAGTAGCCAAGGCCAACACTGTGGATGATTCAGTATGGATTTCTACTGAGCTCTTCCTGGGCCGTCCTACTCACTTCAAGTCTGTATTCTGGCGTTGTATGAATTCCATCGAATCAGGTTTTGATACCTTTATCGAGGAGATGTAATAGAACCAACCCTACTAGTGTAAGAAACATCTAAGCGGCCTCTGAGCCGCTTTTTTTGTACCCAACATTTTTTGTTTACACGGTGTTGGATGTGCTTATGGCTGACTTTCCCTCAACTCCAACTAGTATTCGCAACCCAGTGATTATTCCTGATGGGCCTTGGCGATATTATCAGGAATGGAACCGGGCTCTGTTTATGCACTGGTCAGTAGCCGAAACACAGCTCTATGATTATCTACCCAAGGGACTAACCTTAGACACTTTTCAGGGCCAGGCTTGGGTATCGGTAGTGCCCTTCGTTTTGCAAAAGGCCCGCCCCAGAGGCCTTCCTTCAGTGCCGGGCATCTCTGATTTTCCTGAACTGAACCTTCGGACCTATGTGCTGTACAATGGTGTTCCCGGGGTTTACTTTCTGGCCATTGAGGCCGGATCAAGGCTGGGTACTTGGGTAGCAAAGTATATTTCTGGGC
>JBCBHI010000540.1:0-4221 GCA_038525885.1 Bacteroidota bacterium | reverse complement strand
TATCGCTCTGGTAGCAGCAGGCTCTATGAGTTGGAAATTACGCACTATCACCACGGTGAGTATCATGGACAATGCTGCTGAAATAAATAGCGTTCTGGGTCGGATAGCAATTCTCTTACGGAGCGTTTGCGGAAACCGAACACCAAACCGTACCAGTAGACAGATGACAAGGAATATTAGGGGGCCCCTAGCCCCAGAAATGAGCAGGAAAAGGAAGCAAAGAATTGCCGAGCCATAGTTAATCACCGGATACCGGAAAGGGTATCTCTTCCTCACCAACAGAATGATGATGCCAAAGTATAGCCCTAGGGTAAGGTACAGTGACTTAATGGTACGGATATAATGCATCACATTGCTCCGCAGGAAGTAATCATTAAACATCCTGAGGAAATACCATCCACTGACTAAAAGTACCAACACGACAAAGAACTGAATCAAGGGCTTGGTCCTGAAGTCTTTCACCACCAAGGGGAAAAACAAGGCTACCGAGTTTGTCTGAAAAAATAGGACTTTGTTTATGGAGTACACCTTGGAGGGGGTATACAACAAGGAAAAGAGAACCCATAAAACAAACAGTACATAAGCACTGAGGAATATGAGCACCTTCATCTCAATTTTGATACGGTGTCTGAGAAGATGATAGCCCGCCGTTCCTATGAGCAGGATAGCACAAATCAAGGTGATATCTGGAAGAGAGATGAAGTAGTACTCACATATTGCCTTGAGAAGACCGGATAACAGAAACAGACCGTACAGATATTCCTTAAAGGGCACTGAAATCTTTGTAGGTATTCTCATAAACCTTCGTGCAGGTAATGGCCTGGGCTCAAAAAATCGCCCCTTTTTCTACTTGTCTCTCAATAAAATAGCGTGCAAAATTAGCCTATTTCTCCCAAAGTTGGGTACGCAAGGGCAAATTAGTAACCTCCTGCTTTGGTGGTGGGCATTGTAGGAGAAGCCTCTATGTGAAAGCTTTCAATCGAGGCAGGCTAGGAAAGGAGAAACCGCTCAAAGTTCATTTTCCATTTTAGGCTGGATTTGCATTCACGTAAGAATACGCTTGAGGAGGGGCTACAGAATCCTTTATATCAATACAAAACAATTGATATAAGAAATGGAAAAAACAATAACTCTTAGTGACGACCATAAAAAGGCTGAAGATAATACTACCAAATTGAAGGGTGCCATTAAAGGAATGGCTAAATGTGGAGGTACATTAACGATTAAATCTTCACAAGAAGGGGCAAGCATTCCACTTAATGGTAGAATAAACATTAATGATTTAGAGAGCTCTCTAACGATAAAAGCAGACCAGCCACTTGAGCTCTATTTCGATTGTGCTGATGGTGCTTATCTACCCGTATTTTTTACATCATCACTTAGCCGGGAAGTAAAGCTCACCTTTCAGAATTTAGAACTCAATGGCAAAAATCGCGTGGGTACGCTGCTTCAATTGATATGCACCTCCAGTACGACCATCACGGCTCCATCAGTGCATATCAATAATTGTACATTCAAAGAAGCTTTACAACTGAAAGAGCCTATTCCTCAACAGAAAAAAACACATCCAGCAAGAGGGATATTGGCAATAGGTCCATTCAAGGCTGTAAAACTCACGGATACTTGTATCGAAAATATTTCCGTTGATAAAAAATGCAAGACGAAGGGGTCCAACGCAACCGGAGTACTTTTCCAAGAAAGGAAAAAACGGCTTCCAGGTCAAATCACCTTTAAAGGGTGCCGTGTATCGCATATTTCTAACCCAGCGAGAAATTTAGATGCGGATGGAATTAAAATAAACTCTCCTAATTTCCCTGAAAACGCTTCTTCTCTTCTCGTTGAGCATTGTCAATTCGAAAACAATCACGTACGCTCCATTAAATCTCAGATTAGAGATAACACCATCCAGAATTGCAAATTTAAGCGAGTAGGTATCAAAGTGGTTGGTTTAAATCCTCCTCCTTCCTTTACCGAAATAGATTTACAAAGAGGATCAGGGATTATTTCGAAAAACACCTTCATTGCTAGCGACAGTGACTTCCGAGCCCTAATTATTGCCAATATGGACAATACGGTTGAGCAATTTGAATTCATTGTCCAAGACAACACCTTCCAACTAAAAAATATCAATCCTACTAAGAGATGGAAAGTATGGCCCATTAGAATTGATATGAGAGATCAGGGAGGGAATCCGCCTTTTTGGGTCAAAAAAGCAAAAATAGTGGAGAACCAGATGGTTTCTGAGCAGAGTTCTGTTCCCAGCAATTGGTTTTTAGCAAGTATCAAATACAATAACACTGTACCATTGGATAAGCAATTACCCAGCTGCTTTCTTAATAACACCTTGGTGAATAATTCCTTAGCCTATATTGACAATTATGGAAGCGAAATATGGATGGTTCAAATAAATTCTTATCCAGCTGGCTCCAAAATTGAAGTTAAAAACCCTGAGGTGATAAGGGTTGTAAATACTCACCATGAAGAGTGCTAAACTGACCATACCACCCCTCAAAGGAAAGGGCAGTAGGTAGGATAAGGGCCCTGGCAACAGCTAGGGCCCTACCTTTATTCTATTTAGGATTGGATGAAAACTCCAGCATGGCATCCCGAATTAGGATAGCCGCATTGCCGTCACCGTATAGGTTTTCGCCAAAGGACAGTTGGTGATTCAATCCTTCTCCTACTGCCTTCTCAATAATAGCGGCATCAGCGCCAGCAATGGTATTGTAGCCGTGCTCTACTAGTTCGACCCACTCGGTCTCGTCACGTAGGGTGACACAGGGCTTATGAAAGAAATAGGCTTCTTTTTGTAAGCCTCCGCTATCGGTAAGAACGAGTTGGCAATTCTTTAGCAGCTGTACCATTTCCAAGTATCCTACTGGCGCCACTGTGTGGAACCTAGGCTGGAGGTCGTATTCTTCCAGCTTCTTGCGGGTACGGGGATGCAAGGGGCACAGAATCTCTACCTGGTTCTCGTGAATTTTATTAAGAACCTCAATGAGGCGGGAAAGCCGCTGAGGGTCATCCGTATTCTCTGCACGGTGCAGGGTCAAGAGCAGATACTTGTTAGGCTCCACAGCCTCCGGTAAGGGTACGTTCTGCTGTTCTACCAGACTTTTGAATAGCTTCACCGCATCGTACATGACATCCCCCGTCAGCAGCACTTGCGCTTCAAAATTATCAAAGCCCTCTTTGCCCAAATTATCAATAGCCGTTTGTGTTGGGCAGAATAAAAGATCGGATACCCGGTCGGTGAGTATGCGGTTGATCTCCTCAGGCATCTTAATATTGAAACTCCTCAGGCCTGCTTCCACATGTGCCAGTGGAATGTGTAGCTTTTTGGCGGCCAGAGCTCCGGCAATGGTACTATTGGTATCTCCGTATACCATTACCATGTTGGGCTCTTCCTTTACCAGGACTTCCTCTATGGCTTCCAGCATGCGGCCCGTCATTTGGCCGTGGCCTCCACCGTGTATGGCTAAGTTGTACTTGGGCTCAGGAATGCCCAACTGCTGGAAAAACACCTCAGACATATTGCTGTCAAAGTGCTGACCGGTATGTACCAGCACTTCTTCAATTTGTTCTTCCTGCTTCAAAACATAGGAAACAGCTGCGGCCTTAATGAACTGAGGACGTGCCCCTAGAATAGTGATTATCTTCATGGAATATCTGGGCTTAGCCAAGCACTCGAATGGAGGCCCAAAACTAGCACTTCCTTAGTTAAGTGCCATTCGTCTCACCAAAAACTCCCCACTCGCCCCCTTTACCTAATGGAATAAAAGCTTAGTCCGCCACTAGTAATTGGATTTCCTTTTCAGCTCGGGTATCCCAAGAGCCCAGGGTCTGGTCAGCAAATAGTTCGGCTTTCTTCTCCAGGGATTTAATCAACTCAGGGTCCTCCCAAAGGGCCAAGACACCCTCGTGCACATTGTCATCTGATACGCCATGATAGGCGTCAGCATCGATGACATCCAGGGAGTGATTATAGTTGATGGCAAGAATGGCTTTGCCCATGGTAAGGCCTTCCAAAAATACATTGCCCAGGTTGGAGGTATGGTACAAGGAGCAAGTAAACCAAGATTTCCTGATAACCTGTAGCACCTCTTTTTTAGGGAGGCCTGGCACAATGGTAACCGAAAGGTTATGCTCTGCTATGGTATCTAACAGTTGCTGATGATAATCTTTGGCCATTACGGGCCCTACGATAACGGCGGGAATATC
>JBCBHI010000539.1:0-4224 GCA_038525885.1 Bacteroidota bacterium | reverse complement strand
CATAGAGCTTTGGGACAAAAAGCCGGTAGCCGCACTGGCCTCCAATAAGGGGAACGGGACCTTAGGGCTAAAACTCTATGGGGCCTGCTAAGTTCAGATCGAGCCCGGCAAAGAGGTTATTGCCTTGGGCGGAAAGCCGATCCAGTACTTTAAATTCCGCTTGAAAGCTAAATCCCCGAATGCGCTGCTTGGGCGTGGCCGGCGATGGCTCTCCGGTGTAGGTTTCTACGTCAATGGGGTCGGGTTGCCGTAGGGTAGAAAAGGTCAGCTGTACTCCCGTACAGAAGAAATCATCCACCAAAGTATCGGAATACTCGGAGAACAGTTGGCTAAGCGTCCAATTGGCGGGAAAGGCCGACCATATCACCTCAATCGCTAGCTCGTCGTCCTTGGTTTTCAAGGTCACCTGTACATTCAAATCTGCCTTGGCAATCTGTTTGGTTACATCCAGGCCCGATAAGACGGCCTTCCGGTCATTCTGCGAATCCACCTTCACGTTGGTGAACGCCAGATTTTCCCCCAGCACCTTTTCTAAGGTTTTGGATTTGCTGGCATTGAAAAACTCGTTCCAGACCACCCGCAACGACCCGGCCTGCAAGTATTGATTTAGGTATTGATTAGGCGTTTTCATATGGCAGGGGCATTAGGCAGCGAATTGATTTGTTGCCCTGGTTGTCGTTCGGGATTCCGATGTTTAAGCACCCAAAGGTGCGTCACCAACAAGCCTGCGTAGGTTGTCGGTGGCGCGATTATAGGCTTGGATGGCAATTCGCTAAAGCACCGACAACGGCGAGGATTTAGGTATTGCTTAGGCGTATTCATGAGGCAGGGGCATTAGGCAGCGAATTCGTTGGGACGGAAAGTTGAATAGGAAGGTGATCGCTGAGAAAGGCAGAAAACAAGGCATTGCTGATGGTGGCATCCCCGGGGAAACCCGATAAAGCCAGGCGATTAGCCAGATAATCTACCGCGATGATTCCGTAGAAAACGAAAAGCGAACTTTGGGTAGCGATCACGTCCAGTTGGGCGGTGTCGTTCAGTTGCTTAAAGTTGGATCCCTCCAGGAGCTGGAAAAACTGATTGGCGAGGCCTTGCACCTGCTGGAAGTAGGCCGTCAGGGCTTGGGCGTCGGCCGCCAAGGCTTCATCCTGCCCTGCTTGGGTACCCAGTTGGGTGAGTGCGTCCTGAAAACCAGGGAAGGCATTTTGTAGAATGACCCGCTGTAAATCTGCAATATCGATCGCCTGCAATTGTTGGATCTCACCAATGAGGGTAGCCGCATCCTTGGTGGTAGGTTTCATCCCGTTAGGAACCGAAAAATCAAGGGTACGTTGCAGCCGGTCCAGGATGATATCTTGCAGTCGGTCGGTGAGTTCTATCGGCACGGCCACTTGCATGGTTTGGGATTGAAATGGTGTAGCTGCGGGCCAGCCTTGGGCAAATAGCATGTCATAAGGCTGATTTTCCATAAATGCCTTGTTCACCGTAGAGCGCCAAGTAACCACCGAGGTACTTTGCGGTTCGCCATCGGCAGAAAAAGGGCCTACGTGGGTATACCCTTGCTGTTTGGCCTTCGTCAGGAAGCGCTGCACATCCTTCGTCTGGAAATTGAAATCGCCCAAAAATAGTGTGGGCTCGTTGAGGTTCAGGTTTTGGGCTAATGAGGGAAACAGTTGGGTGTCCAACCACTGCAAGCGCTGGGAGGCCGATACCGAGGCCGTTGCATGCAGGACCACCAGGTGTATAACTCCCTTACCAGTATCCACTCGTATCACCGCGGCTTTTCGAAACCGGTCTTGCGAGTCGGGTAAGCCCACGTTGGACCAAACCGGGATGGCCGCCAGGTTGGGTGAATCCGTCCGGTAGAGCAAGGTGTACATTTCACCATCACCACTCACCAAAGGAGAAGAAGCAATCTGGTATTGGTTGCCCAACTGGTTCTCAAAAGGGGTGCCCAGAATGGTGGCGGCGTCCCGTCCTGTCTCCAACAGGATGATCAAATCGGGACGGTTGGCTTGCATTTGGATGTTTTGCGCCAGGATGAAGGCGCGGGTGGAGGGAATGACGCCCAGGCCGCGGGTACCGGGCCGCCGGAGCCGCGTGGACAGGTTGCGGAAATTCCACATCAATATATTGAGCATACGTGGTGGGTGGTTAGGGTCTAGATAATGGTGTTAGGGTATTCTTATTTCATCCGAAGCTGTACCTGCACTTCGGGCTAAGGTAAGATAGGGAGAAATTTCGCTTGAGCCACTCGATAGTTCCTGGGTGGTTTGTTTATTCACCTTTGGTGGGCCGATGTAACCCGAATCAGGGTAAGTAATAAGCATAATTAACTGATAATGAGCAGGTAAAGACTCTCGCATGAGGGACGCAAGGCCTAGGCGGCCCCGCATTGCTTGAGCTCACCAAGTGGGGCCAGAGGATCGCGCGTACTTCGAGTTCCGGTCCGGTGGACCGCCTCAGTCCCCGCGGGATGGACTCGATGGCCCCACTTGGTAGCGAGTGCCGACGGCCCGACCCCCGGCCCAAGGCCGCGCTAGCGGGCGACGGACAGGGGGACATGCCCTAATCTTAACCCGAACCCAGTTGGTAAGTGACAAGGACGCTCTCGGTGTATAAGGATGGCCGCCAACCGCTTTTTCAATTTGTCAGGGCATTAGGAACCAAAAAGCCAACAAAAAACCTCCGTCCCTTTCGGAACGGAGGCTGTATGGAATTACTAAGCTATCTCAAGCCGTTGTTGGTGTTAGAGGGCGGTAGCCCGGCACCAACCATTAGCTGAAGCAGCATGGACAAAACAGAGGCAGCGTCACTGAGCGACCAGCCTACTAGTTTTGACTTTACCGCTTAATTCCCCTCAATAGGCGGAGCACCTGCCTGATTCAGGGCCGCTTTCAACTCTGGCAACACCTGAGTCATCAGCGTATCCAGTTCGGCGCGGGCAGCGTTCAGCTGTTTACTGCCAATTTCCAGGCTAGCCTTGTGCATGTCCGTAGGGCCATGGGTAGTGAAGGCCCCTCTGGCGGCGTAGAAGAAACGACTACCAGGTGTGGGAATTGCCGTTTCCACCGCACCAATGGCGTCTTGAGCATCATTGCCATACAATTGGCTGTTTAGCTCCAGCAGTTGCATCTTGGCATCGTATACTTGCTTCACCAAGTCATTCACCGGCCCTTCGGCTCTGGCCAAGGCAGTTTCCATAGCTTTCACGGTATTTTCAGCATTCTCCAAGTCCACATTCACCTGGCTCATCAGCAAGCGGTATTCCTCTATGTCGGCCACAAACTCCGCAATCTCCCCATGACTCGCCGGGGGCAAAGCAGTTTCCTTCCACAGCGGTTTCACCTCGAAGGACTGAGTCTCAGAAAGTTCGGTCATCACCCCATCTACCACCTTGTGCAGGCTTACGGTGTAGGTGCCGGGCAAGGCTGGGAACTCCCAGTTTCGGTTGTTGCCTTCCAGGGCTATCACACTGCGAGCCGAAACACTCAGGTCCCAGTTCACCCGCGTGATGCCCCCTTTGTTCTTACCCAAAATACGGTTCACCACCCGGCCCGTGTTATCCTTCACTACCAGCACTACCTGGGGTTTCTCCTGAAAGCCTTCTTGCTCCAGAGCTTCCCAACCGGGGAAGGGTACGTCGCTATCTTCCTTGTTCAGTTCACTCTCTTTTTCCTTCCGCTCGGCTGCCAGCATACTACCTACTTTATCCTTTAGGTAGTAGGTAAAAGTAGCGCCGTAATCGGGGTTCTCGGCCGAGTAGATGGAGCCCTGTGAACCTACAGCCGAGGTGGGTGCATACCAATACGCATCGCGTACCGAGAACAGCTTGGCCTCTGCCTCCAGATCGCTGGCGTTCATCTCGCGGATAGGCGTGATGTCATCCAGCACGTAGAAACTCCGGCCAAAGGAGGCCCCTACCAAATCGTTTTCCCGGCGCTGAATGGTCAGGTCCCGGAAAGAGATCGTAGGCACACCGCTTTTTAGCTTTATCCACTTAGCGCCGCCATCCTTGGTGAAGAAGATCCCAAACTCTGTAGCCACAAAGAGCAAATTGCGGTCCACGTGGTCCTGCACCAGCCGCCAGGTCAAGTGTTTTGCAGGCAGGTCACCACTCATCAGGCTCCAGGTTCTCCCCTTGTCCGTACTCTTAATCAGGTACGGAGCAAAGTCACCGTATTTGTGGTTGTCCAGTGCGGCGTACACCACATTCTCGTCAAA
>JBCBHI010000538.1:0-4227 GCA_038525885.1 Bacteroidota bacterium | reverse complement strand
GGCCTGAGGCAGAAGAATGTTATAAGAAAGCCCTGGAATATGAGGCCAATCATGCAGGCGCTACGCGCGGCCTGGCCAAGTGCTATATGAACACCCAGCGCGTATCTACGGCCATTGTGGTCCTGGAGTCGATCATCAGGAATGGGGAGCCTACTGCGGAGGACTACCGGCTGTATGCCAAGGGACTGTACAGTGAGGGCTCGCTGCATGAAGCGCAGGACGCCTATGCGCGGGCCTTGCAGCTAGACCCGCAAACGAATGACCCGGAGCTAGACCAGGAGCTGCGCATGCCAGCCAATGAGACGTCTCCCCTCTTTGAGGAAGATGACGAGGACTGGGACGATGATGATGACATGTATCAGGCTCCCAAGAACTTGTTCATTGAGAAACCGGACACTTCTTTCAAAGATGTAGGCGGGCTGGATAGTGTGAAGCGGGAGGTGGACCTGAAGATTATAAAACCGCTGCAAAATGCGGACTTGTACGCTGCCTACGGCAAAAAGGTAGGGGGCGGTATCTTGCTCTATGGCCCTCCGGGCTGTGGCAAAACCTTCCTGGCCCGTGCCACCGCAGGCGAGGTAAATTCCAAGTTTATCTCCATCGGGATCAGTGATGTGCTGGACATGTGGATGGGCAATAGCGAACGGCGCTTGCACGAGATATTTGAGGCGGCCCGCCGCAACACCCCTTGCGTACTCTTCTTTGATGAGATAGACGCGCTGGGAGCTAACCGGGCAGACCTGCGTCAGTCGGCAGGCCGTAACCTGATCAACCAATTTCTTTCGGAGCTGGACGGCCTGGAGTCTAACAACGACGGGCTCTTGATCATAGGGGCTACGAATGCACCTTGGCACTTGGATCCGGCTTTCCGCCGCCCAGGCCGGTTTGACCGCATTGTGTTTGTGAGCCCGCCAGACGCAGAGGCACGGGAGGCCATTCTGCAACTGAAACTAGAGGGCAAACCGCAGGACAAGATAGACCTGAGTAGTGTAGCCAAGAAAACGGCAGAGTTTTCGGGGGCTGATCTGGAAGCGGTGATTGATCTGGCGGTGGAGGAAAAAATTGAGGCGAGCCTCAAAACGGGGGTGCCCGAGCCCCTACGCACCAAAGACCTGATAAAGGCCGCTAAGGTACACCGGGCCTCTACCAAGGAATGGTTCAACACGGCCCGCAATTATGCTCTCTATGCCAATGACTCGGGGCTGTACGATGAGATATTGGCTTACCTAAATATCAAGAAATGATGGTAGCTCACCTCACTCGTGCTAACCTGCTGTTGCAGCAGGGCAACTACCAGGAAGCCGAGAAGGAACTAAAAGCTGCCCTGGAACAGAACCCCAATATGCCGGAGGCATTGCGGCTATTGGCCGTGGTGAAGCTGGAAATGGGTGATAATGAAGCAGGTCTGCAGGTGGCAGAACGGGCGCTGGCGGCTGACCCTGGCCACGCTGAGGGGCACTACATCTTGGGCTTTGCTCAGGTACGGAGCCGCCAACTGGACCAAGCAGAGAAATCGCTCAACGAGGCTATCCTGCTGGATCCCCGGCAAAGCCACTACTTTGCGCTGCAAGGAGGGATAGCGCTGGACCGGAAGCAATTTGATAAGGCGGAGGAATGGGCCAACCAGGCCTTGGCGCTGGATGCTGAAAATATGCAAGCGCTCAACCTGCGGGCTACCGCGCAGCGCATGCAAGGCAACAAGGCTGGGGCGGACGACACCCTGTACCGAGCCTTGGAAAAGGAACCGGATAACAGCCAGTCGCACGCCAACCTGGGTTGGAGTAGGCTAGACCAAGGCAAGCCTACAGAGGCCCTGGACCATTTCCGGGAAGCCCTGAGGCTGGACCCTACCAACAGCCTGGCCAAAAGCGGCTTGGTAGAGGCCCTTAAGGCCCGCTATTGGGTGTACCGGGCCTTTCTGAGTTACTTCCTATGGATGAGCAAGCAGCGCAGTCAGGTGCAGTGGTTTATCATTGTGGCCGTGCTGTTTGGCAACCGGATTTTACGGGCCATCATGAAATCCAGCCCGGAGCTAACGCCCATCCTGATGCCCATATTGGTGCTCATCATCATTTTTGCGCTCAGCACCTGGGTCATCTCCCCTATTTTCAATCTGGCACTATTCGTCAATCCTTATGGCAAATACGCGCTTAGCAAGGAAGACCGCCAGGTAGCCCGGCTAACCGGTACGGCACTTTCCATCGCCCTAGTCTCAGCCATCGCCTTTTGGATACTGGGCTCAGATCTGCTCCTCATGCTAGCGGTATATGCTGGTATGATGATGATCCCGGTCTCTACCCTAAACAGTGCAGGCAATGCCAAGGGCAAACGAACCCTACGATGGTTTACGGTGGGCTTGGCCTTAGTCGGCTTTGCCGCCATAGTGATGTCCATGCTGCAAGGCTCCTTATATATGCCACTCGTAGGCGGTTTTGCCATCGGGGTATTTGGCTTCCAATGGATCGCTAATTTTATCATCATGCGCTCTCATTAACCCGTAGCCTGGTATTTCCCTTGCCTATCCAATGCCCTAAATAGTCGGCATTGGTTATATTTAACAGGATACTGTTCCCGGATCATACCGAAAACCTGCGGACTAATTTACTTTCAAGGCTTGCCTTTGTTGTCGTTCGGGATTCCGATGTTTGAGCACCAAAAAGTGCCTGCTTGGCCCGGCGCCACCGGATCGACGGCCGCTAACAAGTCGGACCGCGAAGGTTGTCGGCGGCCGGCGTTCCGGTGACAGGCTTGCCGGCCTGGGCGGCACCCCGCTTAAACACCGACAACGGCGAGAAGTCTCCAGAAATCTAGCTTGATCCCTATTCCTGCTGATGATGCGCAGAACCTCATTACCTCTACCAGCCTCGCTATTTCTTCTCCTAGCAACCATTGGTTTCAGCCGCTGCAGCAACACCCCAGAATCGCAAACTATCGAGGCGGCTACTCAGGAACTACCCTCCGATTCGCTACGTATAATGGTGGTGCTACCTAGCCCACTGGATACCTCGTATTGGGATTCTCTAAAACAGCACCTCCAAAAGCAATTCCCTGATTCGCTAGCCCTAGAGATTTTCCTGACCACTGAAAATCCTCTCATGCAGGCTGGAGAGGGCAACCAGAGGTGGCACGATGACAAAAACCTGATCTTAATACCGGACTCTACCGTATCGGCTACCGAAACACCCCCGCTTGAATTATGGAGTTTTAGTGCTTTCGGGGCCGCAGGACTGGAAGCTTACTCGGGCGTTTTCAACCACGGATTTACATCCTTGGATGCTTCCGGGCAAGGGCCGCTAGGCAACCTAGCAGCAGTACAATCGGAAAGCGGAATGGGGAATACAATGAGCGAGCCCACCCGGCAAGCCTTTCAGAGACCTAATACCGGGGCACCCTTGACCAATGAACCCAATAGCGGTCCTGAACCAACCGGGGGAAAAATGCTGGCTACCCGCCAAGTAAACCTAGCCCCTAGGGACAGCACGGATACCACATGGACGACCCAAGGAGCCGCCTATACGTCCTGGGAATCATATACTGCCCCCGAGGCAGAGGACGAGGACCTAGGGGAAATCTGGGCTCAGGCATCAGAAGACACCTTGAGCAGTCAGGATCAATTTCGACTAATCGATCAGGCAGTACGGTTTAGTCAACTTGCCATAAGACAACAGGAGGATTTACAGCGACTCATTGAGCTGGCCAAGCAGCATGCTTTACCAGACCTATATCGTGCCTGGTTTGGAGTAGACACCCTATCGCAGACCGAAATGGAGGAAAGAATAGCAGATGGTACGTCCGCCCTTCAAGCCTTAAGCACTCAAACCCGCATCCTAGACTCCCTCGTCCACCAAACTGTTTTCGTGACCGAGCAGGCGTGGATAGTATTGGAAATGAGCCCAAGTATGGTAGATGAATTAGGCAAACAAGAAAAGTCCCTTACGGAAATTATGCGTTCCAATGGCCTCTACCCTGAAAATCTCCACGATTCGGAATTTGTGGACAGCACGGGATACTTTGAGCAACATGATTACTTCACCTGGGACATGGAAGAATTGAAAACGACCTACCAGCGCCTCAACACTTTTAGTAAGTGAAATCCCTTCAAAGCAGTATTGTATAGTGGCTAAACCTCCATTTAGCTGAGGTTTCGCCGTCAGAATTACCCCACAGGACCAACAAATAATACACCGTAATTAGGAAAGGCTCTGGAATTGTACTATTCACTTGGAA
>JBCBHI010000537.1:0-4229 GCA_038525885.1 Bacteroidota bacterium | reverse complement strand
TGAAGCGGAGGTGCGTGGTCACAGAAAGACGTATATAGGGGCTATGCCTGGCCGGGTGATCCAGAATATCAAAAAGGCGAAATCGGGTAATCCAGTGTTTGTACTGGATGAGATAGATAAGGTGCAGTCGGATTTTAGAGGTGATCCTTCTTCGGCATTGTTGGAAGTGCTAGATCCTGAGCAGAATACAGCATTTCAGGATAACTATCTGGAGGTAGATTACGACCTGAGTAAGGTGCTCTTTATCGCGACGGCCAATTCGCTGGATACGATACAGCCAGCACTGCGGGACCGGATGGAGATCATCGAGATAACGGGCTACACTCTGGAGGAGAAGGTAGAGATAGCCAAGCGGCATCTGGTACCTAAGCAGAATAAAGAGCACGGGCTGGGAGAGAAGCAGTTGCAGTTCCCCAAAAAGGTATTGAGTGCCATCATTGATGGATATACCCGCGAAAGTGGTGTGCGGAATCTGGAGCGGCAAATAGGTAAAGTGGTCCGCCGCGTGGCCAAGGCGATTGCGATGGAGGAGGAATGGGAAGCGAAGGTGACGGAGGATTTCGTAGGGGACGTTTTGGGTGCGGCCATATTTGATAAGGAGGCCTATCAGGATAACCGAACGGCTGGGGTGGTGACTGGCCTGGCCTGGACCCAAGTGGGCGGAGAGATTCTGTTTATTGAGAGCAGCCTGAGCCGTGGCCGAGGGAAGCTAACACTGTCAGGGCAGTTGGGGGATGTAATGAAGGAAAGCGCGATGACGGCCTTGAGCTACTTGCGTAGTCATGCGGAGGAGCTGGGCATTCACCACAATGTTTTCCAGAACTACGACTTGCATGTGCATATTCCGGCAGGAGCGGTGCCCAAGGACGGTCCTTCGGCTGGTATTGCGATGCTGACCTCTCTGGCGTCGGCTTATACTCAACGGAAGGTGAAGGCTCGCCTGGCGATGACGGGGGAGATTACTTTACGTGGGAAGGTATTGCCAGTGGGAGGAATAAAGGAGAAGATTCTGGCGGCTAAGCGGGCTGGAGTGAAGGATATCATCCTCTGCGAGCGAAACAGGAAGGATATTGAGGAGATTGATGACCGCTACATTACTGGCCTCACCATCCACTATGTAGATAGAGTGGAGGATGTGTTGAAAATCGCCTTGCTGAAGGATAAGGTTACTAACCCGATACAATTGGTTACTGAAGCCCAAGATGCTAAGGCAGTAGGATGAAACGGTTTTGGCTAGCTGGGTTTTTACTTTTGCCCCTATGTAGCTGGGGGCAACAAGGCTTGCTTCCGCGGAGCTATGTTTTCGCTGAGCTGCCTAGTAGCGCCCGCCTGATGGGGTTGGGGAGTGAAAACGTTTCGGCGGCCAATGATGACCTATCTCTACTGTGGGCTAACCCGGCGTTGCTCAATGAATTGCATCATCACCATTTGTCTTTAGGCTATCAGGGGTATTACCGGAGTTCGTTACTTCAGGCCAGTTATGGGTTTCACCAAACTTGGGGTACCCTGGCTGCAGGGGTTACGGCCTGGAATTTTGGATCCATTGAGGGCTATGATGAAGCAGGAGTAGCCACAGGGGATTTTTCTACGGGAGCCTTTGTGAGTAGTTTGAGCTACTCGCGGACTCAAGGGGATTTCCGAATGGGAGTGAACGTAAAGCTTGCTAGTAACCAGCTGGTAAGTACGGGTTCGTTGGCTCTGCTTACTGATATAGGTGGGGTGTATCAGCACCCTACGCAGGATTTACGGGTAGGAATAGTGGTAAGCAATCTGGGTACAGCCTTTGGGCAACAGCCTAGGGGAGGATTGCCGTGGAATTTGAGGATAGGGGCTTCTTATAAGCCTCAATATATGCCTTTACGCATCTCCTTAACCTTTACGGATCTGTACCAATGGAGTACGATAAACTTTGATACCACTACGGTCGATGTGAACCCTGCTCCTGGTTTTGCGCAGCAACTTTTTGCCCATATGGTGTTGGGCGGAGAGGTGGTGTTGGGTGAGAATTTATGCTTGTTTATCGGGTTCAATCCCAAGCAGCGAATAGAATTGGGTTTGCCCTCTTTTGGTGGCCTAAGCGGCTTTTCGCTGGGGGCAGAGGGCAGTATCAAGCAGTTCACGCTGGGGTACGGCGTTGGCTTTTATCATCTGGCAGGAGGAACCCATCAGGTAACGCTGACGACTGATTTCAGCCAGTGGTTAACAAAAAATAGAACAGTAGATGTCCCGATTGAGGGATTAGAATAGATATGCTAGACAGTTCAAATTATCTCACACCTCGGCAGATTGTGGCCGAGCTTGACAAATACATTATCGGGCAGCAGGATGCTAAGCGAAATGTGGCGATTGCCTTGCGGAATCGCTGGCGTAGGATGAATGCGGCTGATGAAATTAAAGGGGAGATTATCCCGAATAACATTCTGATGATTGGCTCTACCGGGGTGGGTAAAACTGAAATTGCCCGGCGGTTGGCCAAGATTGCGGATGCCCCTTTCACGAAGGTAGAGGCTTCTAAATTTACGGAGGTGGGCTACGTGGGCCGAGACGTAGAGAGTATGGTGCGCGATCTGGTGGAGCAGTCGGTAAATATGGTGACGAAAGCTAAGAAGGCGGAAGTCAATGAAAAGGCGCAGGGGATTGTGGAGGAGGTCATTTTGGATGCGCTGATACCGCCAGTGAAAAATAGCGGCCCTAAACCGGTAGGGTACACGGCGGCGGAGAATGGTGAAACTCCTACTGATGATGCGGAGCTGAATGAAAGGACGCGTGAGCGGTTTCGGGAGAAGATTCGTAATGGGGAGTTGGATGACCGGAAGATTGAGATTGATGTAAAGGCTCCTTCTAACCCCGGAGTGGGCATGGTAGGTGGAGGTATGATGGATGAGGTGTCGATGATGAACATCCAGGAAATGATCACCAATATGATGCCTAAGAAGAGCAAGAAGCGGAAGGTGAGCATTGCGGATGCTCGGAAGATTTTGCTTGAGGAAGAGGCGGCCAAGCTGATCGATATGGATGAGGTGAAGGAGGAGGCCATTCACAAGGCGCAAAACACGGGGATCATTTTCATAGATGAGGTGGATAAGATTGCCGGGCACAACGGCAAGGGTGGTGGCCCTGACGTGAGTCGAGAGGGTGTACAGCGAGATTTACTGCCGATTGTGGAAGGATCTTCGGTGAATACGAAGTACGGGATCATTGATACAGACCACATCTTGTTTGTGGCAGCCGGGGCTTTCCACTTTGCTAAGCCTTCGGATTTGATTCCGGAATTGCAGGGTCGGTTCCCGATACGGGTGGAGCTGGAAAACCTGACGAAGGATGATTTTCTGCGGATATTGAAGGAGCCCAATAATGCTTTGACGAAGCAGTACCAAGCTTTGTTTGAGGCAGAGGAGGTTTCCCTAGAGTTTCAGGATGAGGCCCTGGAGGAGATTGCTTCTACGGCCTTTAGCATCAATAGTGAGATGGAGAACATTGGTGCCCGTAGGCTGCATACGGTGATGAGTAAGTTGCTGAATGATTTCTTGTTTGATGTGCCGGATGAGATTGGGCCAAATGCGCATGTTTCGATTACGAGGGAGATGGTGCAGGACCGACTTGCTGGTTTGGTGCAGAATAAGGATTTGAGTCAGTTTATTCTTTAACACAGAGGAAATGAGAAGACTCAAAGGTCACAGAGGAGTTTATAGGTATTAACTATTGAGGTCTTTGACTGATTTGGGTTCTCTTATACATACGCGAAAGGCTGGGCATTTGCTCGGTCTTTTTTGGTTTTGGGGGGTGGGTTTCTCGCAGAGGTAAGGGAGTAGGCGCGGGGTACGCAGAGGGTTTTTTGGGAGGAATAGGAAGAATTATCTGGGGTTTAAAATCAAGAATTGCGTGAGTGATGGAGCTTTTGTTTGAGCTCCTTTTGGCTAGGCGAAGAACGAGCCTGCCCACCTTCGCCAAGGCTACGGTAGGCGAAGGTGGCTCTAACTAGGGTGAGTTCCAGGACTGGAGGCCTGAAACAGAACTTTCAAGGCCAAAAGAGCGAGTAGCGAGAGCACGACCCTGCTCCGCTGAAGCTACGTAGGGCGTAGCCCTGGGTGGCAAAGCGGAGAAGGGACACGCCCAAAATGGAATAAAAATGAAAGGCCGGGCAATCCCCGGCCTTTTCTATACCTAGTGGTGAGGTTGGCTTAATTCAGGATGTAACGAACTCCTAGTTGCATTTGCCATTTGGAGGC
>JBCBHI010000536.1:0-4234 GCA_038525885.1 Bacteroidota bacterium | reverse complement strand
TATCGTAATTAGCTGATACACATAAGGTTGGTAAAAGCTATTCTAATTATAAGCTCAAGTAATATTAATGGGAGGAAATGATGGTTGTTTCTTCCTACAAAATCACCTTCATCCGTAATCCACTGAAAATCAACAGAGGAACGGATGAGGGTGAAAACCCAGGCAAGTCAGACTTTCAGGACAACGAAACCCAGGGGACTACTGCTGTTCCTATTGTAGCACGCGTGTTTTACAACCTGCAGCATCGGTGATAACAATTACGTCGGTAGCTTGTGGATTCCCAGGGCCGGGATCACCACCACCTCCGCCGCCGTTACAGTAGCATACCAGATGAAGAGATACTTCCCCAAACTTGCAACGGCCCCCGGTACATCCATTACTACCACATTCTACCGTAATTTCACTGGAATTGATACCCAGTCCACCGTCTACAAAATTCTGGCTGGGGAGTCCACCATCAATGAAGACCCCGGATCCCGATTGATCCACCGAAACCTGATCCGTGTAACGGAATAGGGTGAACACTTCCCGGGGAGTGCCGGTAGATAACATCACCTCCACCACGGCGAAAGAAAACCTGGGATCGTCCAAAAAGTTGATGGCATTGACTGCCACTGCCACATGCCCCACCGGGGCAAGCTTGGCATTGAGCACGGAGAGTACTTCTGCCTGACTAGCGGCATAATAGTGGCTTGCAGTCAAAAAAGTAGCTGGAGCCGTACCATTCATTCATGCTTTTGAATACATTACTCTCGGATAACCTAGATCATTGAAACGAATACTATCATGAGATCGCCCATCTATCTTCGCCTGACGCTTACCGTACTACTTGCACTCTTCTTCAACCTGCCCACGACACAGCCAGTATTGGCTAGCGATCATATTGACGGTCCGGTTACAGTCCGGCATCCTGTAGCAGATATTACTGATCTCTATGCCTTTCCTAGCCCAGACCATCCGGGCCATCTGGTATTGGTAATGGACGTGTACACTGGGGTGCCAGCACAAGGCCACTTTTCGGAAAAAGTGGCCTATAACTTTCTGGTTAGAAATGCTAGCATTCGGGGCGATGGACAATCGGGGTTCAGTACCCAGGGGGACTATAAGCTATCCGTATCCTTTGAGACCCCCCATGACCGTAACACTTCGCATTGGGTAACCTGTACCTCTTCTACAGGCACCACGGTAAGGGTAAAAGTAGATGACACCAATAGTTTCGCTCTCGGGGATAAATTAGGCGTTTTTGCAGGCCGTAGGTCCGATCCCTTTTTCTATAACTCAGGCTGGGGTTCAAAAGTGATCCAAGGCAACCTAACTGAACCCTCGAATACAAATTTGCTGGCACACCTCAATGTGCTGAGCATTCTGGTAATCATTGATGTGGAGCAGGAATTGGACCTGAGCCAGGGATCGTTTTTGGCGGTAGCCGCCCAGAGCGTAACTACGGATGTTGACGGTACAACCCGGCAAATTGATCGCTTAGGCCGACCCGAAATGACCAACATTGTGATGGCTAGCAAGGGAAGGGAGGATATTCGGGATATCTATAATGAAGAAAACCCCTTTGACTTAAATCCAGGACATGCGAACATCTATCGGGAACGGATTCACGGCAACCTACTTTTCTTCGATAGTTTGAATATGGAGCAGCGCTGGTCTCCTCAGCAGGTAAACATCCTTACCGAAATCTTACTGAACGACTACTTGGTCATTGATGCATCTAAACCCTATGCTGAAAGTTCGTACTTCGAAATCGAGAATGCCCTGCTTCGTGGAGAAATTCATGCCACAGCTGGGGGACGCTCGCTGAATGATGATGCAATCGACGTACTCTTTACCATGTTGGTGAATGGGGGGCAACTGCCCCAACTCAAAGATGGTGTCACCCAGGCCACACAACCAGCCACAGATAACTTTCCTTATCTGGCTCCACCCAATGGAGGCGTGGTGGCTCGCTTTTTGGCTTATGCCACCCGAGGCGTCCGTTATTTCACGGCCGATCCTGCCGCGGTATGGATAGGAATCGGGTATTTTGCCCCAGCAATATTGGCTGTGATAGCCATTTTAGTTCTGCTATTCTACTTGATTGGTTTCCGCAAGCATAGCCCCAAAGTGCGCCGTGGCCTACTGCTAACCATGTCAGTTTTGTTTCTGCTCTCGGGCATCTTAGGAGCCATTAACAGCACCTATTCCATCGGCGTAATAATCCTTTTTGTGCTGCTTGGTGCCGTGCTATTCTGGTTTTACCTAAAAACCAAACGAGATTAATGATTGAGACATCCCAAAAAAGAAACACCACCATGATCATGTCGATCACAGTGGTTTCCTATCTACAGCCATTCGGATCACGACTGACGCTTACAGCGTTGTGAGGTATTTTAAGGCTCTGATGCCCGGGAGAAAGAAGTAAGCCCCTCCCTTCATCTCAACAAACTGCGGTATATCCTTTACCCGATGCCGTACGGGGCATTGAGGTACGGAGAACGTATTGGTAACCATGCCATCGTTCCTCGGGCAATGATTGCCAATTACCGGATCCGACTCAGTGTATAAGTCATCAAACTTAGGCCCGTCAATCCAGTCCTTCTGGCTAAACTCATACTGCCGATTGATATCCCCACAAAGTGCGATAAACACCAAACCCCGATCCTCGCTATCGTCATTTTTGTTAAGCAAGTCTATCGGCTTTAGATCTTTTTCCACGGGATTGCCATAGGTGCGCCCACGACGCAACATTCGATGCTTTTGCGATATTTCTTGCGACTCATTGGGGTCGTTACGCAGCGAGTCTCGGGGATTGGACCGCCGTATGTGCGATCCCCGTGGAGTCTTGTCGCCGTACTTATCGTCGTTGTCAAACAGGAACTCGTCGTTATTCTTCAGTAGCCATATTTCGTCATCCACTTTCTTTTTAGGATCTATGGGGTCGTGGTCAGGATACTTAGCCAAAGGCACTCCACTGGGCCAGCGGCCCACCATCTTCGTGGCCAGCTTTACCATGGCCTCTTCCGATTTCGCAGCATCGTCCGTTTTGGTTTGCTCCGCCAGGTAGGTCCAAAAACGGTTTACATATTGGCGGAGTTTACGAAATACCAGGTAGCTTCCATTGGTGCCAAAGGCATATTGATGTTGGTCCCCCTCGTGAATTAGGGGCAGCTTATAAAACTCTCCCTTGGTATCCGGCACTATCGGGTTCCGTGGAAATTCATAATACTGATCTCGGTACCCTAATAGCACTTCTCCGGTATTAATCGGGGTGGTGTTAAAAATATTCTCCTTACCCAAGCCCTTCACAATCGGCTGGGCTATTCCATCCTTAAAGCCAAAATGTTCCTTACCATCCTCTAGCACATGGGAATCGATGGGAGGTATTAGAGTCTCAAGCCCGTGCTTTTCCCATTTATCTTTCCACCTTGTCAACTCGGTGTCGACATTCTTTTCAGTAGAAGCAAATAGAAGCAAAAGCATATCTGTCGTGCCCTTTTTCTCTCCTCGAGCACCAAAATCCCAATTCTTCTGGGCATTATCACCAATGTCGCCTAAGTGAATACTGCGTTCCGGGTCATTCATCCCCTCCTTAAAGGGGCGAGAGAAACCGTCCAAGGTAGACTCGTGTAAGCCCAGTTTTTTTAACCCCGAATGGGTGAAAGCTACATTAAGCCCCCAGATTCCTTCCCACGTATTCTTATTAGGGGAGTATTTTGGAATTGTCTTTATAAACTCTGTTGCGGTTACCTTTGGCACCACTTCCTTCACAAATGCCTTGGCGTCTTCTTCCTTTCCTTGGGGAATGGTAAGTAGTATATATCTGGCATGATTGAGCCGCTTAAAACCACCGGTAATGATGGCTTGCAGCTCTCCATGATCTTCCATTAAGTTGTTCGAATCCATAATAGGGTTAGTAGGGTTATAGTCTTCTTAGCCACGCTTGAGCTTTCTTTTCCGACATGCTGCCTGATAGGCCTTGTCGCACTTTTCGGTTGTTCTTCTTGTTTTCAACCGATAGGGTGGGCACCGCGCAGTACCATAGGTTGGTCTTGTATTGGGCCGAGCGCGTCACGCGCATATATCCACTGCGCGAATTAGCGCCTTCTTTTATCAGCCACTTGGTGGTAGGGAAACCCACCGTAGAACCATACATCAGATTCATAGAACGCACAATCGCGCTGATATCAATGAAGGCGTGTAGGTATCCCTCAGAATCACCGTCAAAATTGGACCGTCAAAATTGGTT
>JBCBHI010000535.1:0-4235 GCA_038525885.1 Bacteroidota bacterium | reverse complement strand
ACTTTTTGATTGGGAGAATGAAAATGGAGGTCGGTTTGTAGCCTTTCCCCACGGGGCTGTTTCTACTCCTTTATCTGGAGTGTCCATTCCCAATCAGGACTTAGGAACATGGAGTAATCCAGATTTGATCATCGTAACCCCAACGGAATTCCTTCCTGCTGCAGAAAGGCTGGCACAATTTCGTGAGACTTGGGATGGTTTTGTAGTAGAGGTAGTAACTACGGACCAGGTGTTCAATCAATTTGCTTCTGGCCAACCGGATGTTTCCGCTGTGCGGAATATGGCTAAGTATGTCCATGATGCGTATAGCAACTTCCGGTATCTGTTAGTCTTTGGTAGAGGTTCGTATGATTACAAGCATCTGGAAACGGAATATGAGAACCAGAATTGGGTGCCGGTTTATCAGGCTCGCAATAGCCTCGATCCCTTAGCTACCTATAGCTCGGATGATTATTTGGGTTTTTTGGACGATGAGGAAGGGGAGTGGGAGGAAAACCTTACTGGAAACCATGGCCTTGATATTGGAGTAGGGCGGCTGCCCGTGATATCCCTGGAGGAGGCTGAGGTGATGGTGGATAAGCTCATTCACTACTCCCAGAACCCACGTACGCTAGGAGACTGGCGGCAGCGGATTCTGTTCCTAGCCGACGATGAAGATAACAATACGCACCAGCGAGATGCCGAGCGCATCTCTCAATATGTAGACACGAGCGAAAGCCGGTTTTTTGTTCGTAAGCTATATCTGGACGCCTTTCCACAGACCCAAAAAGGAAGCTTTGAGGATTCTCCTGAGGCTAGATTGGCCTTAAATGAATCAATTTTCCGGGGAGCCCTCATGGTTAACTATACGGGGCATGGCAACGAACTTGCTTGGGCCGAGGAAGGCTTCTTCCGGGAGGATTTGATTGAGAAATGGAAAAACCTGGACCAATTACCTCTTTTCATTACTGCCACTTGTGAGTTTGGGCGGCATGATAGCCCCCGCCGCCGCTCAGCTGCTGAGAAGATCCTGTTAAGTGACCAAGGCGGAGCCATCGCATTGCTTACTACCTCGCGGCCTGTGTTCTCCAATAGTAATTTTCTGGTTAACCGGGTCTTTTTTGAGCAAGCTTTCTATCCTTTGGATAACGGTGAGTCTCCTCGGTTGGGAGACATCATAATGCGCACTAAGAATCGAAGCCTGAACGGAGTGAATAATCGTAACTTCATCTTGCTCGGCGATCCTTCGATGCGGTTGGCCTATCCGAACTATGAAATTGGGATTACCCAGGTAAATGGGCGAAGTGTGGATGGTGAGGCTGATACCATACAAGCTTTGGGCGAAGTTGCCCTTACTGGAATTATCCGCGATGGCCAAGGAGGAAGAGTTTCTGCCTTTAATGGCACGCTTACGGCGGCTTTGTACGATAATGCTTCGGTCAAACAAACTTTGGGTAACCCTCCGAATAATACCCCAATGCCCTATGCCGTACGCGACAATCTGCTGTTTAGAGGGCAGGCTACGGTTACAGATGGCCAATTCTCGCTCACTTTTGTATTGCCTCGCAATATTGACTACAAAGAAGGTTTGGGGCGGATGCACCTGTATGCCAGCGATCCTGACCAGCATGTAGATGCTCAAGGGGTAAGTGGGGGCTTGATAGTTTCTGGAAGCCAGGTTACGAATCTGGATTTTTCTCCCCCTAGCCTGCGGTTATTTATGAACGATACCACCTTCCAACCCGGCGGAGCTACTCAGCCTGATCCTGTTTTGGTGGTATTGACAGAAGATGAAAACGGCATTAACCTAAGCCAATCTCAGGTAGGGCAAACACTGCGAGGACAAGTGGATGGCGGGAAGGAGTTCTCCTTGAGTGAATTTTATACGGCCTTGCCCGACGAATTCGGTAAAGGGCTAATCGAGTATCCACTTTTTGACTTAGAGGAGGGGCTGCACACCGTGCGCGTACAAGCCTTTGATGTGTACAATAATGGCGCTACTAGTGAGTTGCCTTTTATAGTCACTACCCGTGGCGAAATAGCTTTGGAACAAGTGCTAAACTATCCCAATCCCTTTACTACTAGCACTACCTTCCGGTTTGCACACAACCGGGCAGGGGATCCGCTAAGCATTAACGTGCAGATTTATTCTGCACAGGGGCAATTGGTGAGAGCCATAGAGTGGGAAGTAGCGGAGGGAACTAGCCTGGTAGATGGGCTGGTTTGGGATGGAAACGACGACCAGGGATTGCCTTTGCAGTCCGGTCTTTATTTGTATAAAATCTTTGTAAAATCTGAAATAGATCAAGTCTATACCGAGGCCACCAATCGGTTAGTAGTAATAAAATAATTATCTTTAGAGTCATCTTAGAAACATGAAAAAGTACCAAAAACTACTTGGCATATTGAGCACCGCCGCTTTTTTGGGGCTTACCTCAGCCCCGGCTACTGCTCAGATTAATACCATTGGTCAAAATGGAGGCCGTGTAATTACCTCAGCCGTACCCTTCTTGATTATTGCTCCTGATGCTCGTGCCTCCGGTATGGGCGATATGGGGGCTGCCACTACTGCGGATGTGAATAGTATTCACTGGAACCCCGGGAAGTTGGCATTTGTACAGGATGATATCGGTTTGGGTATTTCCTATACTCCATGGCTAGCCGCACTTAATCTGACCGACGATATGTCCATTTCCTACTTGTCTGGTTTTTATAAGCTGAGCAAGGAGCGGACTATTGGTGTTGCCATGAAATATTTTGACCTGGGCAACTTCCAAGAAACCTTTGATAACGGGGAAGAAGGGCAGCTATACAGCCCCAGGGAATTTTCCTTTGCCGCTACTTATTCGCAGATGCTTACTCAGTATCTCTCGGCTGGGGTTTCGGTACGTTATGCGCGGTCACAGCTACTAGGAAACTTTTCTAATTCTACCTCGCAGGCCCAAGCAGCCAATACTGTAGCGGCTGATGTAGGGTTTTACTATAACCGCGATATCGTGATTGCGGGCAAGACCGCTTATTGGAGCACCGGAGTATCGGTTTCTAACTTGGGGCCTAAAGTGACCTACACAGATGTAGCCAGCCGTGATTTTATCCCTTCCAATTTCCGGTTGGGAACAGCCCTAACTGCCGATTTGGACCCATATAACCAGTTCACGGTAGGAGTAGAGGTCAATAAGTTGATGGTGCCCACCCCCAGAGAGCGTGACCCAGATACCAATTTGCCCATCGGTACTCCCGTAGATAGTCTCACTTGGCTGCAAGGCACCTTCGGTTCGTTTTCTGATGCACCCGACGGATTTTCAGAAGAGCTTTCCGAGTTTACTGTGTCTTTAGGTGCAGAATATTGGTATAACAAGACCTTTGCTGCTCGTGCAGGTTATTTCCACGAAGCAGCTACCAAGGGCAATCGTAAATACATAACCCTAGGCTTAGGCTTCCGGTACAATGTTTTTGGAATCGACTTCGCCTACCTTACTGCTCTTGCCCAACGCCATCCATTGGATGATACCCTTCGTTTTTCTTTGCATTTTAAATTTGATAACGGCAAAGGCGACGAATCCATTACTGAATAAAAGCCATTCATGTTAGATAGAACTTTAGCGCCGCCGGTCCAGCCATTGGAACCGGCGGTTTTGCTTTCTCCAGAGCGATACACACTGGCGGGAGTTCCTGTGTTTGTTTTCAAGGCAGGGGAACAGCCAGTTATTAAAGTAGAGTGGGTGTTTCAAGCAGGGAAGACCCGCGAATCTGCTCCTGGGGCTGCCTTTCTGGTTGCTCAACTGATCAAAGGAGGTACTGCGAGCCAAACGGTGAGAGACATTGCTGAAAAGCTTGCTCAGTATGGAGCCTCCTTGGCAGTAACCCCGCATCTGGATTATACTAGTTACACCCTTACTACCCTTACCAAGTTCGCGGATGAGCTGATTCCCTGGGTGACTTCGCTTTTTTGGGAGGCTACTTTTCCTGCTGAGGAAGTAGAACGGCAACGGGCTAAAAAGGAGCAGGCCATCAAGATAGACCTGGAAAAGACAAGCTACCAGGCTACCGTGGAGTTGAGAAAAGCGGTGTTTGGCAACCGCCATGCCTACGGCCGCCCTTTGGTTTTGGAAGAAGTACAGTCGCTTACGGTTTCGGAACTGAAAGCCCACCATACGCAGTATCACCGAAATGGGCTACAGGTTTTCCTTTCCGGACAGGTTTCCGAAACCGTAAGCGACTGTACTTCTTCCAAAACCAAAGGGCGGCCGTAGGCA
>JBCBHI010000534.1:0-4237 GCA_038525885.1 Bacteroidota bacterium | reverse complement strand
CAATCACCGCTGCGTCTACCCAGTAGATGTCCTGGTTGCTGGTATAGAAAAAGTATTTGCCATCGGCAGTTACGTACGGGCATAGCTCATGGCCGGTGGTATTGATGGGGCCACCCATATTCTTGGATTTTGACCAGCAACCAGGACATCTACTGGGTAGACGCAGCCGTGATTGAAGAGCTTCGGGAATAATAATTGGGCGCAGTATTTTACTATTTTGCTGCTTACCAAAACCTGAATGCGTTGATTAAGCTTATCAGCACCTGTTTACTCGCGGTTTTCCCGCTCTTCTCCATTGCGCAAGACTACGGTGATTTCCCTAGGGTGAGCCAGGATAAGCTCCTGCGAGACCTGGAAATTCTGTACCAAGGGCTGGACCAGTTCCATAGCGGTATGTACTGGTACACGCCCAAGGACAGTGTGGACCAAGCCTTTGCTGAGGCTCGCCAAAGAATAGACCGGGATATGTCTGTATTAGAATTCTACAAAATAATGGCTCCTTTGGTGGGGCTATCCCGGGAGGACCATACGGACATGTATCTGCCAGACGCCGTAGCCGAGCAAGTAAACGAAGAGGGTACTTTTTTGCCCCTGGTTACGGTGTTCTTAGGCAAGAAACTGTATTGCATCCAAAATGCTTCGGACCAAGAGGGTGACCTGGAAGGCAAGGAGATTGAGCAAATCAACGGGCAATCACCCCAAGAATTCGTGGCCGAATTGGGGAGTATGTTTGCGTCGGATGGCTACATCAAACCCGTGAAGTACAGCGACCTTTCTGGGTTTAGCTTTGCCGAATATCTGTATTATTACTATGGTAAGCTAGACTCTTTCCGGGTGACTATTGGGGGCGAGGAGTTGACAATAGCCCCACTTACTATCGAAGAAATAATCGAGAACTTAAGCAAAAGGTATCCTGATGATGAGGAGGAAGAGGAAGCCTCGGAAACCCTGGAATTCAAAATCCTGAGGGATTCCATCGCCTACCTGGGCATCCATACTTTCAACAATGACCGGATCTCGGAAAATGCGGTCAACCACAACCTGAAAAAGTTTCTGGACCAAAGCTTTGCCACCCTACAGGAGAGGGGTATCTCAACGCTGATGGTGGATGTGAGCCAGAACGGCGGCGGCAACGAGGGTAACGAGAACCTTCTGTTCTCCTACTTGGGAGACAACTATCAGAAATACCATAAGGTACGGGCCAAAACCCAACGGGCGGTATTGAACAATGGAGTGGACGAACCTATTTCACTGAAGACCTTTGGTTGGCTAGAGAGAACCTTTGCCAACCGCCTCATGCCGGACGGAAGTTACGAACGCAGAAGCGACCTTGGTATTGGCCTGATGGCTTACAGAAAGGAACCATCCTATAAGTTTCGGGGCAAGGTGTACGTCATCATCAGCCCAGTGACTTATTCTGGCGGTAGTGAATTTGCCAACATGATGGCCACCCGGGGCCGGGCTACCTTTGTGGGGCAAGAAACAGGTGGTGGCTACTACGGCAATACCAGTGGCTACAGTGCCGAGCTTACCCTGCCCCACTCGGGCATTATGGTAGACCTGCCTGCCTTGCAGTTTGTGATGAATGTGGAGGAAAAATACCCTTTTGGGAGTGGGGTAATACCCGACCACCCGGTGGTACCCACCATAGAACAATACCTAGAGGGTGGGAACGCCTCGCTGGACTACATCCTGGAAGTATTGGAAAAATAGTGGCTCCGGTATCGTCAGGAAAAAAATAGCCGCGCAGGTCGCACCCGTAGGACTTGGAGGCGTACCTTGGAAGCGCTATTGATCACCTAGTATCCATCATCTTGCATAGAAATATTCCCTACCTACCCTGTCTCAGCCTCTGGGGTACTATCTCACTTATCCTCATGGGGGTGGCAATTAGCAGTTGCCAGGCCCCAAGGAATGGAGAGGCAAACCACGCAGAAACCACCCTGGCAGAGTCCGTTGCCGCGTTAGCGGAGGGTTTTCTGGAGCCGGACATTATCCATTCGGTATCCATTGCACTCTACCGAAAGGGCGAAGGAGCGACTTTCCACTTCGGTGAGCAGAATCCGGGTCAGGGCAATCCACCCACCGACTCCACGCTGTATGAGCTAGCCTCCGTGACCAAAACCTTCACGGGTACCTTGGCTGCCAAGGCAGTTTTGGAGGGCAAGCTTTCGCTGACCGACGATATCCGGGATTATCTGCCGGGCGATTACCCCAACCTGGCTTACGAGGGTACCCCCATCACCTTGCAAGACATGCTCACCCACACCAGTGGGTTTCCCAACTTTGGGCCCCGCACGGAGACCAAAGAGGTCTTTTTGGAGGACCTGCACCAAATAGAGATCACCTACCCACCCGGCACCCGGTTTTTGTATTCTAACACCGCCCCGGAGGTAACGGCCTATATGCTGGAGCAGGCCTATGGCATGCCTTATCGTGACCTAGTTCACACCTTTATTTTAGAGCCCAACGGTATGCGGGATACTAAGTTCACCCTGAATGCCAGGGATCAGGCCCGGCTGATCCAGGGCTACAACGGCGAGGCTGAGCCCCAAGAGCACTTTCAGAATAGCCTATGGGGCGGCATTGCTGGTTTGCATGCTACCGCTCCCGATTTGCTTCGGTATCTGCAGTATCATCTGGATGAGTCCGTACCGGAGGTAAAGGAGTCGCACCGCAACTTCTTTTCTACCCAATACGACTTTGATATGGGGTACCAGTGGAATTTGCTGGAAATAGACGGGCACCCTTGCTACCGCCACCACGGCGGTATTTGGGGCATGCAAAACTGGTTTATGGTCTTCCCTGAGGAACAGATTGGGATATTCGTACTGTCCAATGCCAGCTTTGGTGGTAGTGCCTTCAGCCAAGGCATCGACGATCAGCTGGAAGCGCTCGCCTTAGACCTCTTTGAGCTGGTAAAATGAATACTCCCACCTGATGGAAGCACTCCTTTCTTTTGCCATTCAAAACCCCACAGCCTCGCCGTTGTCGGTGTTTTAGGGCGGCGAGCCCGTCACCGACAACCTACGTGGTGCGACTTGTTGGTAGAACAGGGTCGTATTGGCACCTTTGGGTAAAACACCAACAAAAGCTATTCTTAGGAGCAAATGAGTAACCAGGTTTTCGACGTGATCCAATACCATCCCACAACTAGGGTAATTCAACGGCAATAAAGCCTAAGACATCTTATAAGCATACATGAAATTATTGCCGTTGATTTTGTGCTTAATTATTAATAGCAAGAAAGTAATTCCCTAGATGAATATCTTGTCTCCCGCGCTTAACTAGTTCCTCCTTTGTATTCTTATAGAGTTTCATCTCCCGCTCAAATTGAGCACTCCCTTCAGGGTTAGCCAACTGTGCATTCACAAAAGTCTTCCAGTTGAACCTACTATTCTTCAACGCAGTATTAGCGTTTACTAGGAGACCCAAATCGCAATCTTCATCCCAACCGTGAGGATTTGCAATGGTAGCATTATTCCCCTGTTGGTTTAGTCTGGTCAAAACACTCCAATGAGCGGAATCTCCCGGTTCAGTATTTGCAGGCAGCTCATCCCCATCGAGCATATCTAAGGAATAGGCCAACAAGATTGCGTCATTCTGATGGTTGTTCACATTACGCACAAAACTACCGACATCATGAAAGCCTACTTTTTTACAAGAGTACCCTAGGGCTTCTATGACTCTTTCCATATGAACATTATTAAAGATCCCTCCCATACTATCCGTATACATTTTGGCATAGTGGGTAATGGATCTTATCAAGTCATTATCTCGGCCCGAGATAGATTCAAGCGCCATCCACAAAGAGTAGACTCCGCAGTTATAGGCTGTCTGAGCACGGTTTGCTACAATGTTTCTCATAATCGTATTTCTAAATTTTAATACAATTGATAATTCAATAATGAGTGATTGTTTACTTCACAATACTCAGCAAACCGGGACTATAAAAAATACACAAATTGCAACCTGATCAAAGATCAAAAGTGAGGAATTAGGTATAGATGTAGAACGTAAATTCAGCCTAAAGTGTCAATGGCTAAAAGCATTACCCAAGCACTCCACATTTCGCAAAGCGAGGAGGTATTTTCAATAATTAAATGGCATTAACTCTTGAGACCCCGAGTTTGGGTTACCAAAACCGCCACCAGGGTTTTTGCAAGAGGAGTGTGGGTTGGGGCTTCTCCAAAGAAGGGGGAAACGTTTTTGCCCCTTCTACGGCTACATAGAAGGG
>JBCBHI010000533.1:0-4245 GCA_038525885.1 Bacteroidota bacterium | reverse complement strand
CGCTGACCCATCTACCAGCATTCACATTTTACACTTTGGTATACTTTGGGTATGCGGCCGTCATTTTTGTAGTCTACATCACGACAACGTCTCCATAGCGTGAAATCAGATGCGTACTATTGCGCGGAAATTAAAGAATCGTTGGGTCAGCGAATTAGGAACAGCAAATTGCCTACCGGAAAAATCAGGAATCCAAAGAAAGGAAATATCATTGCTCGCCCCCAGTAGGTTGAGCACATCGGCCCCCAGCCAAACGGAACGTACCACCCCAAACAACTTGCGGTTGTCAGCTTCCAGGTCCAGAATGTAGGAAAAGCCCACGTCTACCCGGCGGTACCAAGCCGCCGTAAAGGCATTCCGGTTATCCAAATCGCGCGGAGGCCCGAAAGGCAAGCCTGTGGCAAATTGAGCATTCAAATTGACCTGGAAACGTTCGTCCCAGGGTACATGGTCTCGGAAGAAAATGGACGTAGTAACCCGCTGATCCGTAGGTCGGCGAATGAATTCCCGGTCGTCGAACCCAAGGTCCTCTTGGGTCTGCAACACCCCCAAGCTAAACCATGATTCTGATCCCTCAATGAACTCACCGTTGAGCCGCACATCTATCCCCTGGGCAAAGCCTACGGCATCATTGTTGGCATAATACCGAAGCCGCACGTTGTCTATCTCGTAGGCCACCAGGTCATTCAAGGACTTATAATATCCCTCTACCACCAACTTGAAAGGGCGCTCCCACATTTGGAAAGCATAGTCCAGTCCTCCTATAAAATGCCAGGATCGCTGTGCCCGTAGGTCAGTATTTAGCGAGCCATCAAAATCTCGCATCTCTCTGTAGAAGGGAGGCTGGTTATAGGCTCCTACAGCCAACCTCAGGACCATATCCCGCTCCCATGGAAAGCGGTAGGCATACTGAGCCCGTGGGCTTATCAGCAGTTGATTGTTCAGCGAGAAATAGTTGAGCCGAACACCGTATACTAGCTGATGTTGGGTACCAGGGCTCCAGCGGTGTTGCAAATAGCCCTCTACCCGATGCACATCTAGGTTTACCTCACTGTCCAAGGACTCCAGGTTAATGACGTAGTCCGACGAATCACTAAAGGTGTATTCATCCAGGGAGTCATCAATCTGCTGCCAACTGTAGCTCACTCCTGCTTCCAGTTTAGAATTGTCCAGGACCAATTCATTACGGGTTTCTGCATGGTACAGCTGTGCCTGCAGCACGTTGCGCCCATAGCGGTACAGGCTGCCAATCCCTACCGTAGCCAGGCATTCGTTGAAAGTAGAGGAACCCGGATCATTGTCTACATCGCACAAGCGGTAGCCACCTTCTACGTCGAAGAATTCCCGCTCGGAGGTAAGCAACCCGTTGAGAATCAACTTGCTGGTAAACCGATCGCTCCACCGGTGCGTCAGCTTAAGCCCGTTCTGAAAGGTGGTATAAGTGAGTGATTCCTGGCCAATAAAGCCAACAAACAATCGGAAGCTTTCCGAAAAGGTACCAAAAGTGGTTTCTCTGCTTTCAGGAAAGACCAAATACTGATTCTGGGCATAAGAGGACAACCATTCCAGTTCCGTAGTAGGATTATCGCTACCCGGGTTTTTGGAGAGGTCCCACCGCAATAGGTTTTGAACATCCGTAAAGCGTGGCCGGTACTGCCCTTCGGTCGGCAGGGTATTGAGCAGGTATTGGGCTCGCTTGTGCCGGATGCCTGCCAAGTAGCTTACCCGTGGCCCTATTTTACCCTCTACCTGGGCCGTGGCCCCTAACAGACCACCACTGGCCGCCGCACGGAATTCTGTGGGTCTCCGGTAGGTAATATTCAGTACCGACGATAGCTTGTCACCGTAGCGGGGTTCCCACCCACCGGCACTAAACTCGATGCCTCCTACCAAGTCAGAATTGATAAAACTGAGGCCTTCTTGCTGCCCAGCCCGGATCAAGAAGGGCCGGTAAACGGGCATATCGTTTACATACACCAAGTTCTCATCGTAGCTACCTCCCCGTACAGAGTAGGCACTGGAAAGCTCACTAGGGGCCACTACGCCGGGTAGGGTAACCAATATGCGGTTGAACTCCTGAAAGGGAGTGGGTACGGACTGGGCACTGGCAGGATCGAGACGGTACAAACCCGCCGTCTCCCGATCATTTTCTTGGGTACCCTCAATTTCGACGGCACGTAGCACCCGGGTGTCCTCCTGCATGGTAACATTGAGGGTGTAGGTAATCCCTTCTTCAACTGAGATAGGCAGGGACTGAGTACGATAACCAACATAGCGAAACCGCAGGCTGTACCGAATCCCCGCTTTGAGCGGCAAATTGTATCGACCCTCCGCATTGGTTACCACGCCTTGGCCTGTACCCACCACCTGTACGGTTACCCCGGCCAAAGTACCGTTTGCATCTGACACAACGCCACGGACAAGCCCAGTATCCTCCTGGGCCCATACGGCCGCCGATAGGCTAAGAAAAACTACCCCAATCAGCCAGCGTTTCATACACTGATGGCTTTAAGATCGGCAATGGTTTGGGTGGGATTTTCACTCTTAAAAACGAAGCTACCGGCTACGAGTACGTCCGCTCCTGCTTCTAACAGAGGCAGGGCATTGTTAGCGTTTACTCCGCCGTCTATTTCAATCTTGGTGTTCGCGCCTTCTTCCACAATCATCTTACGCAGTGTACGCACCTTTTCGTACGTACGCTCAATAAATTTTTGTCCGCCAAAGCCAGGGTTCACGGACATAAGGCACACCAAATCCACGTCATTAATCACATCCCGGAGGCCTTCTACCGGGGTATGGGGATTGACCGCCACCCCAGCCATCACGTCCAAGTCGTGGAGCTGCTGCAGATTTCGGTGCAAATGTGGGCATGCTTCGTAGTGTACAGAAATGCAGGCTGCGCCCGCTTCTTTAAATGCTTCCACATAGCGTTCGGGCTGCACTATCATCAAGTGCACATCCAAAGGCTTGGTAGCGTGGCGGTTGATGGCTTCACATACAGGTAGGCCGAACGATATATTTGGCACAAATACTCCGTCCATTATGTCTATGTGAATCCAATCGGCATCACTGCCGTTAAGCATCTCAACGTCACGTTGTAGATTTGCAAAGTCTGCCGCCAAAACCGAAGGCGCTACCATGGGATTTTTCATGGGCGCAAAGATAGTATTTTCAGCATGACTCAATCACCCCGCAATTACTTCCTCTTTCTACTCACTTTTGTATGGTTTGGGCTCCCAATCTCGTGGGCGCAAAGCCATTCTGAACCGGTGGTTTACTTGATCCCTGGCACTGGGGGTGACTATAGGCTGTATGATCAGCTGGAAGTGCATGGGTATGATACGGTTCGGTTGGCCTGGTTAGAACCGGAGCCACATTATCAAATGGCGGATATGGCAGCGGCCATGGCACAGCAGATTGACACCACCCGACCTGTGGTGCTGGTGGGGGTTAGCCTGGGAGGCATGGTGGCCTCAGAAATGGCAGAGTTGATTCCTGTAGACGGGCTAATTTTGATCAGTAGTGCTAAAACCAGCCAGGAGCTTCCTTTTCGCTATCGCTTCCAAAAAGCCATCCCCCTCTACCGCCTGATACCAGGCAGTGTCATGAGGGATGCCACCCCCCTTGCCCGCTTTTTTGTAGAGCCCCAGAGTTTTCCCTATCGGAAGACCTTCGATGCTATGGTAGCCGAGAAGTCGGATAATTTCATGAAGCAATCCATTCGGATGATTTGCCAATGGGAAAAAGGGAGCGAGCCAAAAGTGCCCTTTTTGCAATTGCACGGTACCCGTGACCACACCCTGCCCTACCGGAAAATAGCGGCCCCCACTCCTATCCCTAAGGGCAGCCATATGATGGTATATGTACGGGGAGAGGAAGTAGGCCAAGCCATGCAGCTTTGGCTGGATCAGCAGTATTCCCGATGAAAAATGGCTGTTTTCTGGGAGAGCGATTGGTGATTTAAGGGTATACCTTGCACCCAACAACCAATTCAAACAGCATGTTAATTTACGGATACCGATCTGCACACCTGAAAAGTGCCGTCTCCCAAAACGTAACCTGCCCTAGTTGTGGCACCAAGGGTAGCACCGCTTTTAGCGTATTTGGGCGACACGCCCACATTTTTTGGGTCCCTCTTTTCCCCTTAGGTAAAACTGGGGGCTCGGTTTGTCAACACTGCCAGTACGCTATGAAATCTGGGGAGATGCCGGATGACATTAAAAAAGGAGTACAAGTATGTAAGCA
>JBCBHI010000532.1:0-4251 GCA_038525885.1 Bacteroidota bacterium | reverse complement strand
CTGTAAGGTTTAACAAAACAAGTTCCTTTCTTTATTGGGTGAACATGTTTCAAAAAAGAATGTTTCAACAACTATCTATAAAAAGTTTTAATAGTTCTGATATGTCGGCTGTGAGTTAACTATTGTTCAGAGTAAAGAATAAGAGGACAAGGGATCATGTGAGGTTTTAAACGTTGAACCGGAAGTGCATGATATCCCCATCAGATACCACATACTCTTTTCCCTCAACGGCCATTTTGCCAGCTTCCTTCACCGCAACCTCAGTCTTATAGTGTTCATAGTCAGTCAGTTTTATCACTTCTGCTCTAATGAACCCTTTCTCAAAATCAGTATGAATAACTCCGGCAGCCTGAGGGGCTTTCCATCCTTGGCGTATAGTCCAAGCGCGTACTTCCTTCTCTCCAGCAGTAAAATAGGTAATCAGGTCTAACAGCTTGTAGGCGGCTCTGATCAGTCTGTTCAATCCTGATTCTTCCAAGCCGTATTCAGATAAAAACATTTCTCGCTCCTCTTCATCATCTAGCTCCGCAATTTGAGACTCCAGGGCGGCAGATATTATGACCACTTCGGCACCTTCATTCGCTACAGAGGTTTTCAATGCCTCTACATGAGCATTCCCATCATGTACCGATTCTTCATCTACATTGCATACATACAATACAGGCTTGGCAGTAAGTAAATGAAGATCTTTTACAACTTCTTTTTCTTCCTTGGTCAATTCTAATGCCCGTGCGTTTTTGCCAGACTCAAGAACCTCTTTGTATCGCTTTAAGATTTCAACCAGTACTTGCGCCTTCTTGTCCCCGGATTTGGCCACTTTTTCATTTTTTGCCAACCGCTTATCTATCGTATCCAGGTCCTTCAGCTGCAATTCTGTATCGATGATCTCCTTATCGGTTACTGGATCTACACGTCCGTCTACATGCACGATATTCTCGTCCTCAAAACAGCGAACTACGTGCAGAATAGCATCCACTTCACGGATGTTTCCCAAGAACTGATTACCCAAGCCTTCGCCTTTAGAGGCCCCCTTCACTAGCCCAGCAATGTCCACAAATTCCATTACAGTAGGGATCACTTTCTGAGGGCTCACCAACCCCTTGAGCACATCCAACCTAGGGTCGGGAACGGAAATTACCCCAACGTTGGGGTCAATAGTACAGAATGGGAAGTTGGCTGCTTCAGCCTTGCCGCTTGACAATGAATTGAACAAAGTAGACTTCCCTACATTGGGAAGCCCTACAATACCGCACTGTAGTGCCATGAATTACTTAGTTTTGAAAATATGGTAGCTCCGATACCCCTCGTAAAGCTCTTTGACTGACACTCTGATGACGGTATAAACAGGGATCGCAACGATCATCCCTGTGATGCCCCCGAGTGTAGCGCCCGCAAAAATAATAATAAATATCTCCAGTGGGTGCGCCTTTACACTTTTCGAAAAAATGAGAGGTTGGATGATGAGGTTGTCTGCCAGCTGCACCAAGGAAAACACTAGAAAAACAAAGAAAACCAGCCACATGTATTCGCTAGTGGTATTCAGGTCGGCAGAGGTGGAAATCCCTACAATTACCCCAAAAATCCCGCCCAATAAAGGGCCTGCATAGGGAATCAAATTGGCCACGGCCGCAAAGAGCGCTACCGTCATGGCATATTTAACTCCTACAATAGATAACCCAATAGACGCCAGCGTAAATATCGTGGTCATCTGAATCAGCAATCCGATGAGATAATTGGAAAGAAGCCTTTCAATCTTGTAGAGGCCGCCTATCGATACTTCAAAATACCGATTAGGTATTAAGGAGATGATGTTCCTACGAACTAATCCCTTTTCCAAGAGAAAAAAGAACGTGATAAATGACACAGCCAATATGCCTAACAAAACATTTCCGGTGATAGACAGGAGGCTGGTTAAAAAATTGGACACATCGAAGCTACCAAACAGCTGTGCAGGTGCATCCTGTAATTGCTTTAGCAAGAAGCCATGCTCTATTTCTTTTTCCTCATTAGCGGTATCCACCAAAGGGGCGGTTTCTTGAAAAGCAGTGAAAACACTGTCTTGCAATACCGAATCAACGTTTGACACGCTTCCTAACGTATCCTTTAGCCCTTCGTTGGAGGTCTTTTCTGGTTTAGGGAAAGAGTTTTGACTGGGTTCAACGGTCTCTGTCCCACTCTCCAAAAACGGGTCAGCTAGCTCATTTTCGATCAAGAAATCCTCAAGGTTCTCTATCTGATCAGAAAAATTATCAAATGCGGTATTGTACTCAAGGCTAGAAACCGTGTCAATTTGCTCATTGATAAGGGGGATGAACAGGAGGGCGAAAAAAGCCAGTAGGCTGAGCAAAAAGCCAAATGCCAAAAACACTGCAATTACCCTGGGAAAGCGTACCCCAAAAAAAGCAGCAGAGGCTACGTAATTCACTAAGGGACGCAGCATGGCCGTAAGAACCAGGGAAACACTTACATATACATAGATAGAGGTAAATACATAGCCTAATAGGATAAAAAGACCAATCCCAAGACTAATAAAGAGAATGGTGCGCGGAGCATTAAAAGTGGAAGGAGCCGCCATGGCCTAAAAATGCAAAAGCCTTTGGGAATTCACCAAAGGCTTTGAAATATCCGTAGCAAACCAGGATTAATCCCAGCTGTAATCGTCTTTTACCTTTTCTTGTACTTCGTCATCACGCTCATAGTTGTCAAAATCAAAATCAGGCAACAACTCTGTTTTTACATGATCTAACGAATCACGAAGGGCATCCAAAAATTTGTTGAAGTCTTCTTTGTACAAAAAGATTTTGTGCTTCTCGTATACGAAGCCATCATCTTTGTACTTCCGCTTGCTCTCCGTGATTGTAATGTAGTAATCATTGGAACGGGTAGACTTCACATCAAAAAAATACGTCCTCTTACCGGCACGCACTCGTTGGGAATAAATCTCCTTCGAATCTCTATCCTTGTCTTCCACAATTGGTAAAATTTAGTTGCTTTTTCTCTTGTGTGAGTCAATGATTTTCAAGGATTTACCTTGAAATCGGCTAAATATAGCAGGATGATTTTCACTATTGCAAGAAACTCCGAAACAAATTAGTCTAGCAAACCGTTGCCAGCGATCTGGTTGGTCCCTCGCAATTAGTACCATAAGGAGTCATATTTTATTGGCGGGCAGTGTTACGATAGGGGAATAGCTACCTTTGGAAACTATGGCAAATACTACTACTTGGGATCCGCAGGCCATCCGATCCTACGGAAATCTGGAATTTTTGGCAAAACAACTGGTGGACGGTTTTATTACCGGTTTACATAAATCCCCCTATCACGGATTCTCAGTAGAGTTTGCCGAACATCGGCTGTACAATACAGGGGAAAGCACGAGGCATATTGACTGGAAAGTTTATGCAAAAACCGACCGGTTGTTCGTAAAACGCTACGAGGAAGAAACCAACCTACGCTGTTTACTGATGGTGGATACTTCTTCCAGCATGTATTATCCGGTAGAATCTTTAGGCAAGATCACTTTTAGTCTAATGGGAGCCGCTGCCTTGGCTTATCTACTCCAAAAGCAACGTGATGCAGTGGGACTTTGCGCCTTCTCTGATCAGGTAGACGTTTTGACCCCCATCAAAAGTACCGGGGCACATATGCACCAGCTAATGGGGCAACTGCAAACGCTCCTAGAAGCCCCAAAAAAGGATAAAAGCACACGGGTGGCCGAGATTTTAGATGAGACCGCAGAGAAAATCCACAAGCGATCTCTGGTCATCATTTTCTCAGACATGTTTGAAGGAGAAAACTCGGAGCCCATCTATCAGGCTTTACAGCACCTGAAACACAATAAGCATGAAGTGTTGGTATTTCATGTAACGGACAAAAAGACGGAATACGATTTCCAGTTTGAAGACCGCCCTTATGAGTTTGTAGATCTGGAATCTGGAGAGAAAATGAAGCTACAGCCAAGCGAGGTTAAAGAGGCTTTTCAAACAAAAATGGAGGAGTTTTATACTCAACTAAAGTTGCGACTGGGGCAATTAAAAATTGACATGGTGGAAGCGGATATAAATGAGGGGTTTGACAAGGTATTGACGAGCTATCTTATAAAGCGGTCCAGAATGAAGTAGCCTAAAGCAGTAATCAACGTTCATCCTGAAAGATTTTTCAATGTTTTTTGATCTAAAAAGAGTTCCTCTTTGGTTTTAAAAAAACCACTCTATTATATTTGCAGTCCTTTCGCCAGAGAGGATAATTACA
>JBCBHI010000531.1:0-4251 GCA_038525885.1 Bacteroidota bacterium | reverse complement strand
CCACAGGCGGTTGAGCCACTTAGGCCGTGCCTGTAGCCATGCCCACACTTGACGGAGGGCCGAAACTATTTTGGAGGTCTGTACCGCCATATGCTGATAGTCCTTTCCTGGGCTAGTTTTTACGGTTACCGCTCATCAGCCCCGAAACCATCGACTGCAAGGTATCCACTATCTTCTCCCAGAATCTGACGGACATATTGATGCCGTCGTTGTGCATATCCAGGATAAACTGCACGGGCCGGTCGGCAAACCGCTGAGCAATCCGGGTAGTAATGTCCCCGTCAATCCCAATGCGGGTTTGCATCACCACTACCTCCGTCCCTATATCCAGCATTTTCCGCACAAAAACCCAGTCTCGCAGGTCCAGTTTGATCTGTCGCTCCTCCTTCTTGAAGCTTTTGTAGTACTCCTCGCGGCTTTCCTCTTTCACGTTGTACAGGCCAGCCTGGTGCGCCGCCACGTACCTCCGTTCCAAGTTCCAAACCCGGCTTTGGGCACTGCGCAGCAAGGTGATATCTGACCAATCCTCAAAGGGCGTGGCACGCCAAGGCCCCCCACCCAACTCCTCGGGCCGGTTGGGCCCAGGAACCAACGGATAGTACACATTCATCACCTCCGAAGTTTTTTCCTTGCCTGGCTTCACCAGAGCGTTCTTCTGCTCAAGGTGGTCCGCAATATGGTCTTTCCACTCCGCTCTATACTGCTCATGCAGTTCCTTATAGGCGTTCCAGAGGATGTCAATCACCTTCGGCTTCCCTTCTACCGGCCCCTGTATTACCGTTTTCTCCTTTAGGTTCAGCTCCTCTACTTCCGTTTCTATTATCTGGCTGAAGGTACCGCACAAACTATCTATGCGGTTGAGCATGTTCATGTCCTCCATTTGCTCCATCGGCGGGTTGCTCAGCTGCTCGCCGTAGTTGGCAATAAAACCACTGCCAAACCGGGCCCAGACACTTAACTCCCGAAAGGAGAAAATACCTCCGGCTTCAAAAATGTGGTTTCGGATGAAGAAGTTATTCTCCCGGATCCCCGGTAGCCGCAAATCGGGCTCGCTAAAGTCTGCCGGAAGCAGACGTTCGTACCGCTTACCCAGCTCTGTTATTTTAGCATAATACACCCCTGCCAGCTGATACAACAGCAAAAAATCCCGATCATCTACCTTTCCACTATCTATAGTAGGCTTTATGATCGTGTTTACCTCCAAGGAGGTCAGGTCTTCAAAAGTTCGTTGGATACTACGACTCCAGGTAGCACACATAGGTAGGGAGCATTAGGCAAGAAGCCATCCAGGGCTTCTCAGCGAGTTATCAATTCAGTTACTATTTCAATCTGCCGGGTTAGCAGAAGCATCAGCTACTGCTTAGGTAGTCCCGTTTACATCTTCGTCTGAAGAAATCAGGCCCTTCAGCACCTCCCCTATTTTAGCGATTACCTCCAGGTTCTTCTTAATGATGTCCTGGCCCTGGGTTTCTTTCACTGAGTGAAAGTCGCGCAGTTCCTTGTAGGCCCCGTCTGCAAAAGCTTTGGTGAGCCGGGTAGTAATATCACCAGATATCAGCTGAATGTCCGAGGTCATGCCCTGCACCTTGCTGTTGCCCTCGGCATCGTAGTCCTTAGTATCTAGCCGATACGTGGCCTTCAGGGGGTTTTTAGGGTCTACCGAATCAGGTATTACCGTAAACTCATCGCCTACCAGAGTTTTAATCTCTAGCCGGGTCAGGCTGCCCAGGCCTACAATGGCCCCTTCTACAAATTTTCGGAATCCGCTTTTGGCATCCTTGGCGCTGCCCGTGCCTCCTTGTGTTCCTTCTGTTGACATAGTGTTTAGAGTTATGTTGTTGAATTAATTGCTTGATACTTTGCCATCACCGCCTTGAAACTATTCACGATCTGTAGCAGCAAGACCGGCCAGGCTACCACCCCTACCACCAGCGTTTGCGCCAGGCGCATCAGTTCACCCAGCATCATAAGCGAAAACTGAATCCCGTTCTCGAACCGCATGACTGCCTTCCGGTGCTGGTACAGGTCTTTTGATGACCAGCTGGCAGGAATCACACTGAAACCATCGCCCGCCAGTTCCAACTGAGAAATCCCGACCGTGTCCCCTTGCCGGGTAAGCAAGGGCAGCTTGCCCAGCACCATTTTCACCCCGTTCGCAAAGGCAAGCAGAGCCCGGCGGGCACCTCGGATTATCCTCCGAAACATCTCCCGGAGTGCAGACCAGAGACCACTAGCCTTCCGCACTATGGCATCTATCAAGTTCTTACCCCACCGAAACAGGTTCCTGAAAAAGCTCTTGACTCCCTGGTAAATCCGCCGAAACGGCCTGCCTATGAGGTCGCGGTTTTCTTGCTCCAAATCCGCTTCGGCTTCGGCCATCAGCGCTTGGGTGCGCTCTGTAAACACCCGCCGCATTTGCGGGCTCAGTCGGTCTGCCTGGTAAGAAAGCTCCGCAATCACCTTACTCTCTGTAGGGTCAGCCGCGCCCTGTTCTACCATGTATATTTTCAGGAAATGCGTAGCATTGAATAGCCAATACCCTTCCCCCAAGTAGGCCAGTATTTTCTTCAGATGGATATCCTCGTCATTGGGGTCCGCTTGGTTGTACAGCTGCACCAGCGCCTGTACCGACTCCAGGGTTACGGCCTCCATCTCCCTCGTAAACTCCCCCTCATACACCCCCGCCGTCCACTGGTGCACCTGGATAAGGCGCACAAAAAATTGGTTGATCTCCCGCCCTGTATTCGCATAGATAAAGTCCCAATCCAGCCGTTGCTTGCGCGTGCGCAGCAGCGCCCGCTCCAGCTTCTCGGTATCCTTAGGCGAGCGCTTCAGGTCCCTTTTAGCCATAGCTATGTAGGATCGGTTCATGCGGAACCCTTCCGGGTCTAGCGTTGGTGGCGGGGTAGTCACCCGAAACACCAGCATTCCGTCATCGTACCCCCAAAACCATAGCAGCCGCTTCGTCAGCGACTCCTTATCGGCCAGCAAGTTCAGGGCTTCCAGATCGCTCATCAGGCCCGTATAGGTTCGTAGTTTCTTGCACCCCAGTTGGTCCGCTCCACCATACGGCTGGCCTACCCCCTGCGAGTACAGGCCGTAGATGAACATCCGGTAGTGCAGCAAGCGCGAGAGCAAGGATACCTCTCCCCTCTCCGGCAAGCGCGGCAAGGGCGTGCCCTCGTCAAAGTCCATGAGTAGCCGTAGGGCTTCCAGCAGAAAAGACTGGCGGTGCATCAGCCGTAGCTTCTGCAGCTGTGTGGCAGTGAATATGCCCGAGGCATACAAGTCCCGCTTGAAAGCCTGATCGGCCTTCTGTAGCACAGGCTTAGCTCCAGGAGTTGCCAGGAAGGTAGGCGGCAGGTATCCCAAATCCCGGTAGTACTGCACCAGTTCCGCGCCGTCCGTATCGGGCAGTTTTTCCACCTGGGCTTCGGCCTCCTGCAACAGCGATTCCAGGGCCGTCATCGGCATACCCTTAGGTGGTAGGTATCTTCAACAAACCCGCCACCATATCCACTATGGCCTGGCGGGACTTCTGGCTAGCCTCTATCATCTGCCGATGAAAGTTGACTAGCTCTTTTTCTTGTTCGCTCAGGCTCGACTTCACTATGTTGGCCTGGTCTCCGTCTAGCTTTATCAGCGAGTAGGCCACCAGGGTGAGCTTAGAATTTACCGTGGAGGAGTTGATGGAATTGAGCACCTTCTCTACCGAGAACTTATCTACGGTTCCGTCGTCTTTGGTTTGGCCTATCAGGCTAGAGGTCTCAATTTCGAAGGATCCGGAAAAGGTGGCTACCTCTAGCGAGGCGGCGTCTTCAATTTTATCACTGATCTGTGCTTTCAGATTAGTAATGGCAGTTTTTAGGTCGGCCATGGTTAGGGGGTCGGTTAGGTATTTACCAAGTATACCTATTCAGGACCGATAATACAACTACAAGCTGCCCCACGCTACCCTACAAAATAGCCTGTAGGCATCCCCCAAAATCATTTCCACAGTCCCAACCGGATAGCTTTTCTTACCATGACTCTATAAGAAAAAAGGTTTTGGAAGAATGATTTGCTCACCGCAGAGCCGCAGCCGTGGCAGGTGCGTGAGCTGTTAAAGGGCTTGGCTTTAATTTCATTTACAGCGCCTACCGGCGCTCATTGGGGAGGGGTGGTTAGGAAGGAATTAGGGGCTGGGCAATAGCCTGAGGCAACTTGGGAGGTGAATCCTACCATGAAGTATCGTATGCCATACGGGTCTCC
>JBCBHI010000530.1:0-4253 GCA_038525885.1 Bacteroidota bacterium | reverse complement strand
GATATAATTGCGCTTAGCCATCTGCTGAGGGCCAAAATCGCGAGTACCTTTCGGTAAAGTAGGTTTCTGTGCAGCAATTGTTGAACTTGGGATGGCCCAATTCTAGGTATTTAGCTACTTTTGCAGCCAAATTCCCAAGCAATGGCTGCACAGAAACCTACTTTACCGAAAGGTACTCGCGATTTTGGCCCTCAGCAGATGGCTAAGCGCAATTATATCTTTGACGCAATACGGACCACTTTCCAAAAGTTTGGTTATCAGCCACTGGAAACCCCAAGTATGGAGAATTTGAGTGTCCTTACTGGGAAATATGGAGATGAAGGTGACCAACTGTTATATAAGATTCTCAATTCTGGAGATTTTATGAGTAAGTTACAGCCAGAAGATGTTGAGGGGGGAAGTAAGCGTTTGCTGCCTAAGATTTCTGAAAAGGGCTTGCGTTATGACCTGACGGTACCATTTGCTCGCTATGTAGTGATGAACCAAGGTCGGCTGACCTTTCCTTTTAAGCGGTACCAAATTCAGCCTGTATGGCGGGCGGATCGCCCCCAAAAAGGTAGATACAGAGAGTTCTATCAGTGCGATGCCGATGTAGTAGGTACCGAATCACGCATTAGTGAGGCAGAAATAGTCCTGATGATCAAAGAGGTGTTTGATACACTTGGTTTTCAAGACTATGAAATCAAGATCAACCACCGGGGTATTCTGGCGGGCATGACGGAGTCTGTTGGTGCCCCAGGCCGTGAGTCAGATTTTTGTGTTGCCATTGATAAGTTGGATAAGATAGGGGAGGAGAAGGTACTAGAGGAGCTGGCTGAACGTGGCTTTTCTGCTGAGACCACAGATAAGATTAAGCCTTTGCTAGCAGTGACAGGGACCAATGAAGAAAAAATCGCCTTCCTTAAGGGTTTTCTAGAGAACTCAGAAGTGGGGCAATCCGGCTTGGCCGAATTATCTGAGGTATGGGAGTATTTATCTGCCTTTGGCGCGGAGGTACCTCAATTGAATTTTGACCCCACCTTAGCCCGTGGTCTCAGCTATTATACCGGGTGTATTTTCGAGGTAAAGCCCACCACCGTCAAAATGGGGAGTATAAGTGGCGGTGGAAGGTATGATAGTCTCACGGAAGTGTTTGGTGGTACCCGGATGCCCGGGATCGGATTCTCTTTTGGTGTAGACCGTATTTACGATGTGCTGGAAGAGCTTGGTTTATTTCCAGAGGATCAGACGGTTGGTGTACAAGTAATGATCACCAATTTTGATTCGACGTCAGAAAAACATGCGTTGGGCTTGTTGTACAAACTTCGCCAAGCAGGCATTGCCTCCGAGGTGTATCCTGAAGCCGCCAAAATGAAGAAACAGTTCAACTATGCGGATAAGAAAAATATCCCGTATGTGCTGTTAGTAGGTGAACAAGAAATTGAGAAGGCTACCTACGGGCTCAAGAATATGAAGACTGGCGAACAGCAAGGTGTTTCTATTGAAGATTTGATTCTACAGTTGACTCGCTAAGGCTGGGCATTATTCGAAAGGCTATCTCTCTAGCTTACTTTTGACGCTTTGGCCATGCCTGATTTTCAAGGGGTTTGGTGGGGCCTCAACTCTGACCAAGTAGTTCCATTTACATAGTCATGGATCAATTAAGTGGGGTCGTCAAGATTCGCCGAGTACTATAAAATGTTTACCACATATAAGCCGATGAGTTGCTTACTGCGGCTTTGGCGTTATATTTTCGGAAAGAAGAGAAAACGAGCGCTGGGTTGGTGGCCATCCATGGCAATTTCCGACATGGGGTGTCGTTTATCGAACATGACCGAATATTGCACCACTATTGGGCGAAAGCAGATGCTTTCTTCTGAGAAATGGTGTTGGAAGGAACATTCTTTTGAAGCCCAATTTTCTATTAGTATTCCTCTGCTGTATTGCCTTGAGCCCTGCTTGGGCCCAGGTTCCCATTACTGCTGAAGTGACTAGAGGGTGTGCCCCTTTTACCGTCGAACTGGATTCTGTAGGGGAGGTGGGACTCGTTTATCTGATTCTTTATAACAACAATCAGGATACCTCCCGCGAATTGTCTTATACCTATACCGAGCCAGGAACAGATAGTATCCTAGTGGTGATTCAGCGGTTAGATGAGCCCTATTACATTCCGGTGATCATTGATCCTCCCGTGGAGCCTGAGTTTGAGGTCTTTTCTTGTGCCAACAACCAAGTGAGGGTTGAACTGGTAAATCCACTGTATGATGAATATCAATACGTCTTTGATACGGAAGATACCATAAGGTCAAGTGATCCCAGTCTACCTCAAGAGTTTATCTTTCCAGGAGTCGGAAACTATGAAATTTCCGTGCAAGGAAACTATACCGGTGCTGCCCAAAACTGCCCAGTAGCCACAACTACTTTGACTACTCGTGACGCCCTTGCCCCACCCGTGCTTACCACGGTGACTGCACAATCCGATACTGAACTGCAAATAACAGGAGTGTTGGCAGAAAATACTGAGCATCGATTAGAGACCGGACTGTCTGGGCCCACCACCATTCATAATCAAGAGGTTTCCCTGTCTGGTAATTTCAACACTGCTTTTTCGGTTCCTGCCAGCTCATATCATTGTACGCAATTAGTAGCGCTAGATGCCTGCTCAGGCGATGAGGCCAGAAGCGAACTGGTTTGTACCGCATCGGTATCTGCCTTAGCTTCTCAGGGGGTAAATGCCCTACAGTTGGCCGGAGAGCCAATCACTGGAGCTACCTATACGGTTACTAAAAATGGAAACGTATTGTTCACGGGGGCCACTTTACCATCCAATCTGGCCGACGTTTCAGTAGAATGCAATGAACTCTATGAGTATCAGGTTCAGGTAGAACATCCTGAGGGTGGTGTTTCCTTTAGTCAGATAGCTAGTGTAGTGGGGTTGGCACCTAGCAATCCAGAGTCTTTGACTGCCCCTACCGCTAGCGTAAGTGGTACTGCAGTGGAATTGATTTGGAATGAGCCTATGGAAGGGGAAGTAGCCACCCACTATATATATAATAGTGCTACGATCATTGACTCAACTGCTGGGGATGTACTTGCTTATTCTGACCTGGCGGCCAACGCGGACCAAGCCTCGGTGTGTTATGCAATCGGCTATCAGGATGTTTGCCAAGGTGAGGCTACCCCTTCTGATCTAGCCTGCTCCATTTTCTTACAGTCAGGAGCCACGATTGGTAATACGGTTGCCGTTCAGTGGACCCCCTATGTGGGAGATTCGGTTATCTCTTACCGTGTCTTAGTTACGGACTCCGAAGGTAATAGCCTGGGAGAGTTCAACGCCGGAATAAGTACCGAACAGTTGATTGACCTGGGAGTGAATTTACCCGAGGAGGCCAACGTGGTAGTGGTGGCAACGCTTTCTGATGGTGCCACACAGGTGTTTTCAAACGTCATTACTATCTCCTTTACTTCCGTGTTTGGGGTGCCCAATGCCTTTACCCCAGATGGTGATGACCTCAATGATGTATTTCAGATTAAGGGCAGTTTCTTAGCCCAAGGCCTTATGGAGGTCTATAACCGATGGGGAGAGTTGGTATACCGAACAGAAAATGCTCACCTAGAGGAAGGCTGGGACGGCCAGTTCGCCAATCAGCCTGCCCCAACGGGCATTTATTCCTATTATGTACGGGTTCAGGATATCAACGGAAACATTATCGAACGTAGAGGACGCGTATTTCTCCTTAGGGAACAGTAAATTGCGATTCAATAGACCTAAGTAGTAGGGCAAATCAATCTAGAAAGGACGGCTATGGATATGTTCAAAATGTTGGGCCAAATGAAAGAGGTGCAACGCAAACTCAAAGAAGCTCAGGATAATTTAGGAGATATTACCGCTACGGGAGATGCCGGAGCCGGCATGGTGACCGCTACTGTGAACGGCAAACGTGAATTGTTGAGTATATCCGTAGACGAGTCGTTGCTCACTCCTAGTGATAAGGAGATGATGCAGGACCTCGTAGTAGCGGCTGTAAATAAGGCCCTTCGTGAAGTGGAGGAGAAAGCCCAAGACGAGCTGCAACAGTCTACTGGCAACCTGTTCAATATCCCTGGTTTTGATCCTAGCCAGTTTACCTGATGGCGGATACCTCTCGGGTGGCCGTTGTAATTCTCAACTATAATGGGCGGTCGTTTTTAGAAAAATTCCTTCCTGGAGTTATTGCTCATAGTGCCGATAGTGAGGTGATTGTTGCCGATAATCAATCTACTGATGATTCTGT
>JBCBHI010000529.1:0-4258 GCA_038525885.1 Bacteroidota bacterium | reverse complement strand
GCCCAAGGCTTCCTCGGATCCGGCTTTGGGTTCCGACAGAACCACGATGGCTGTTTTGCTCATTATTGATAATTGATTTAGTATTTATTACCGAACGTACGGTAAATTATGAAGGGAAAATTTTTTACTTCAAGTATAGCCTACCCAAGTGCTTGATGGCGCGATCGAACAGGGACGTATCCCCGATACCCTTGCCTACTACCAAGCTGCCTTGTACCATGATAAGGGTATCTTCTGCGCTTTCTCTTGCGGCCTTAGGTTCCAAGCCAAGATCCAGTCCTAGTTGATAAAACCCTGCAATCCATTCCTCCATATTCTGTTGGACTCCTTGCCCAAACAGGGATAGGCCTTGATCCATACTCAGGGCTCGCAAAATGCAGATTTCCTTGCCATTCCCATACAGTTCCCGGATGTTGTCTAGGGCACGCACGAGGCGCACAGCAGGCAACTCCTGAGAATCTTCTAGCACTTGGCGCACATGCTTCCCAATCCAAGCCTTCGCATAGGCCAATACGGCCTCCGCAATCTCCTTCTTCCCACCGGGAAACCGATGGTACAAACTCGCCTTCTGCAAACCAGTAGCCACCGCCAGATCGTTAAGACTGGTGCCTTCGTACCCTTTGGTCCGAAAAACAGCCATCAGGCCCGCCATCAGTTCTGCATCGTTTACCTTCTGTGGTCGCATGATACAAATGTAACAATCAATATTATTTTACCAAACGTTCGGTAATTTTTTAAGTTGCATAATCACTTCATAATTATCTGACTATCGATCACTCTAGAATCCTGAGAATATTGGCTAATGGTGATTCTTGCCTAGGCCGATTCAGCCATTTAGTTTTTTAACTCAGAGAAAAACAGAGATTGCCCAGAGGTAACAGAGTATTTTAGTAAAAGCCTTATTGACCTACCTACCATCTTTGAATTCCCTAAGGACCCATAACTTCCTACTAATCCCTGATTAATCGTCAGTTGTGGGCTGTTCTTCTCCTTGGGCGTAGTATTTATTAAGCCAGGTTTGGTATTCAATGGCTTGCATGCCCTCTCCTTTGGCCGCTTCTTCCATAAAGCCCAGGGCCTTTTCTCCTACTGATTGATCAACATCGAAATGCTCTAGCAGATGACGGGCTACCCATAGGTGGGTATCATGAGTGGTAGTCTCTAGCAGCTGGGCCAGCGCCCGGGCACCTTTTAGATCGTAATCTCGCGCCATGCGAGAAGCCAGCGTATGCATGCGCTTCACGGCCTTGTTGTAGGCCTTGATGGAATCCGGGTCTCCGTAGTTTACCTCAGCGGCCTTTGCCGGCAAGGTTTGGTATTCTTCCAGTAGTGTAGCTAGAGATGCTTTTTCTGCCATGGGTCAAAGGTAGCGAGCCCGGCAGGAAATGGGCAAAACAGGCTATGAAATTGGGCACCCAACCGGCGCGGAATTTACCATAGCCAAGCCTTGGTAAACGGATTATATAAGTTGCCCCCAATCTTGAAGCCGGAGGTGAAAGGACCATCACTGTTGAGTGAGGCAGCATAGTATGCGCCCATCCGTACCCGCTGTTTCAAGAAAACAAAGGGCTTTTCCAGCCCAATAAAGGCCTCGGCGTGGCTGAAATTGTTTTCCTCCAGCCAAACAAAGCCTGCACCGCCTCCCACTTGCAAGCCTAGCTTGTTTACCAAGGGGACTTTGTTCATTAAGGCTCCGTTGAAATGATGGGTAACTTGCCCTTGCACGTAGGCTCCTTGGGTGCTTACAGACTGCTTGAGTAGTTGGGAGGTCATCAAGGGGCGAGAAAGCAACCAGCTGGTGGCTCCCTGAAACCAACGGTATTCTACAAACTGCACATTCTTTTCCGAAAGGAACTTGCCGCCGAAAACAGTGTAGTTCAGCGTGCCCATGTATTTCAGATTCAGACTTTGGGCCACGCTGAGTTCTAGGAAGTCAAAGTCGGCCTGGCTCCCGAAGGCACCCGGCAAGCCCCGCCGGTAGTAGGCGGTGAAGGTAGGAAAGTCACTACCCAGGTTTACCTTGCGATAGGGGTCTGTGTAGTACTTCATGCCCGGCGTATAGCTTACTGTGGCCTCAAAAATGAGCTGATTGAAGGGCCGGAAGTTTTTCGGAGGCGGGAGCCTGCCGAAGATTTTATCGTGCCAGTGTACCCGTGGGATGTTGGCAATGGACCGCTGGCGTTCCAGGTTTAGGCTGACGTCAGCCGTGAAACCATTGAAGAATTCCATCTTGTGGCCCACACCCGCGAAAGACTGCAAAATGTAGTTGCTACGGCTGAGGATGTTGTCCAGCTCATCCAGATTGCCCAGTAGGCTGTATTCGTCTCCTATCCGGAAGTACACCTCACCGGATTTCTTGGGCAAGTACCGGTACCGGGTCATGAAACTGCCGGTCAGGTCCTTGTTGCGAAAGCCGTAGTTCATGCGGCCCCGCACCTCTAGCTGGTTCCCGTGGTCAAACTCTTTGCGCACCCCACCGCCTAGGGCATGGTGGTACCCACCGGGCATCACGGGACGGGCAGAGGACAGCACGCCGTCCATGTACCAGCGCCAGCCCGTGAAGGAGTTCTGCTGACCAAAGCCGGAGAAGGCCACCTCCCACAGCGAGGTAATGTTGTAGAGGGAGTCCTGCTGCTTTTTGTAAGCATCGCTGGTATAGTACTGATTGAGGCTATCCTGGAGGCTCATATAGTCCACCCCATCCTCTGCCAGCGCTACCGGGCGATACGCTTCCCAGAATTCGGCCTCCTTTTCCAGCGCATCCTCCTCAAACCTGCGTAGCTCATTCCCAAAGAAGTTGGCACCGAAGGAAGGGTTGATCTCATACCCCTGGTGGCTGGCCGTAGTATGGCTTAGCACCAACTTGCCATCCTCTCGGCCGTGATAGTAGAAGTCTTCCTGCACGGGAATGTACTGCCCCGGCCCTAGGGTTTGGTACTGCTGGGTAATCCGAAAATACTGTAGGTAAATCAACACGCCGGGGTTGATTTCTAAGTCCACTGCGCGAATAGCCCAGGTTTCGTCTTCTATCTGAATAGTACCCGAAAATAAGGCGCCCTCGTTGTTGCGCGGTGTCACCAGGATGGTATGCACATATTGTCCGTTCTCCTTCTCGGTAGTCAGGAGCTCGTACTTATAGGCAAGTAGCGCCCCCACCCCGATGGGCGACAAAAAGGGTAGATCGCTTAGTTTTTCTACCGATAGGGTATTCAAATAGAAGTTGAAGTCGGCATCCGCAGCATCCTGGTAAAACAGGAAGGGGTTTTGCGTATTGGCAAGTCCGGGTACCGGTAGGCCGGTGATTTCAGTGGACTCCATTTGCGACCGATCAGAAAGATCGCGATAGGCGGTTTTGATCTCCTTGATCTTGTTGGGCCGTTCAAAGTGCGTAGTGCTAATGGCCTCTACAAAGTTGAGCGGCGTGGGTGAGCCCTTCTTCCCCACCGTATCCACCTGTAGGCCCTTCATGGGGTATGTTTCCGAGGTCAGGCGCACGTAGGTGGTGCGGGTGTACCCACGCACCGCCTCCAGGTGCTGTTTCCGTACGGCCATGGCATTCTCAATGATGGCATAGGCGGGGTCCTTACCGCTTGACATGATGGTGACCCCTGCCAACTCCATAGCCGTACTGACCATGATTACGTTTTTGACCACTGGTGTGGCAGCTACGGTAATTTCGAGGGTTTGGGTATCGAAACCCATCATCTGGTACACTACCTGATAGGTACCGGGGGTTACCTCTAGCTTGTACTTCCCGTCCAGATCGGTGGCTACCCCCTGGGTGCTGCCTTGCAGATAAACACTCACGAAGGGAAGCGGCTCTCCTGTTTCGTCGGTTACCAAGCCCTGGATAGGTGTGCTAAGTACGGGATGACTAAGCAGGGCAATGCATAAAATAGATACTAGGTGTGCTGTGGGCTGCATGAGAAAGCGGCGGTGTTTGTGGGTGGCTTTCGAAAAAAGATGGGGTCGTTAACAATAATATCCCCTTGCACACTTTACAGGCCCAACCTTCTTTACCCTACCCGTTGCCACAAAAAAGTTCCAATCCGGAAACTAAAATTCGGCACAACCTACTGACTATTAATTACTTATGACTTTCAAGGCTGTTCTTGGAAAATTAGGTAAAGAGGTCCTTGTGAAGATCAAAAATTGCAAGGCCGCCGCCGTCCATCAAAGTCCCCCAAGGGCGAAATGAATAATTGATTGGTGGTGAGACTATTGCAGTGCCAGTGGTCAGACGACTCGAAGTCGTCAG
>JBCBHI010000528.1:0-4258 GCA_038525885.1 Bacteroidota bacterium | reverse complement strand
ATTCGCTTGATATGCTCAGGCGGGATGCCCGATCCATTGTCTTTTACGAATACCGTAACGAAGTTTTCCTGGACCTCCAGGTCCACCCAAACCTCGCCTCCTTCATTGTTGTACTTGATCGCATTACTGATCAGGTTGGTCATTACCTGATAGATGCGCTGAGGATCAGCGTGTACATAGGTATGAGGGTCGCATCCCTCCACAAATTTCACCGTGACCTCCTTGCGCTCACTCTTTCCTTCCATCTGATCAAAGACATCCATGATCACTTCATACAAATTGAAGTGTTCCGGGTGCATTTTGATCTCCCCAATTTCCATTTGCGAAATGGTGAGCAGCTCTTGAACGAGAATATTCAAGCCGTCCAGGCTTTTGGCGGCTTTTTTCAGAAAGCGTTTCCTTACTGATTTATCCTTTACGGCACCGTCCAGCAGGGTATGAACAAAACCCTGGGCAGCAAAAATGGGAGTCTTTAGCTCATGGGATATGTCAGCCAGGAATTCGCGCCGAAACGCCTCAATCCGCTTTAGCTCCTTAATCTCCTTCTCCTTGATTTGCGCGTAGCTGGCAATCTCCTGATTGATCCGACGTAGAGGGTTGAGGTGAGAGCTATCCCGATCATCTAACTCGCTAAACTCCTCCTTGCGAAGATTGTCCAGCATATCGTAGATGTTGTTGATCTCCTTAAAGATCAAAAAATCCAAGGTGAGCTGAGAAAGGATATAGGATACCCCAAAGGAAATGATGGTAACTACAAAGAGGATGGTTGGAGTAACCGCCCCAACCAAGGAGGTGAAAGCCAGGGTAACTAGTGCGATGGCCGTAGCAAGCAGGAGGGCAACACCGCGCGAGTTAATCATCATGAAGCTATCCTTGATAATCGAACTTATACCCCACTCCCTTCACGGTGGTGATAAAACCGTTACCGATTTTCTCCCGCACCTTCCGAATGTGTACGTCTACCGTCCGGGCGAGCACATATACATCGGCTCCCCAGATGTTCTGCAACAGATCATCGCGGCTAAAAACCTTATTGGGATTCTGAGCCAGGAAGTACAACAATTCAAATTCCTTCTTGGGCAAAGTAACCTGATTGCCCTCTACCGTTACGGTGTAGCTAGTACGGTCAATACTAAGCTCACCAATATTGATCTGGTTGTTGTCCTTCTTGTTTTTAGCCTCCCGACGGAACATGGCATTGATCCGGCTCATGAGTGCCCGGGGCTTAATGGGTTTGGTGATGTAATCATCCGCGCCAATATCAAAGGCAGCTACCTCTGAGTACTCTTCCGAACGCGCCGTGAGAAAGATGACAAACACATCGGACAGGTCTCCAATCTCACGGATCTGCCTACAGGTCTCAACCCCATCTTGGTTGGGCATCATGATGTCCAGCAGAATCAGATCTGGCATAAAATCCTTCGCCAATTCCACCGCTTTTCGGCCATCCAGGGCAGTTTCCACTTCGTACCCTTCTTTTTTAAGATTGTACTGGAGGAGCTCGAGAATATCGGCTTCATCATCCACCGCAAGCACTTTATAGCTCTGCTTGTTCGTCATAGCTTTCAGAGGCATCGGATATATTATTTATATCCTATCTTATTGGTTCTCAATGCTGTCAAAGATACAAGGAAAAGGATAAATCCATAATCGGCGGATGCAGATTAAACTCTCAAAATGAGCGTAAAAAAAGGGGCTAAAAGCCCCTCTCAAATCAATCGGATGTCCAAAGTCCCGTTTCTTCCGAATAGTATTCTTTAATGTCTAGCGCCACAGCTCCTACATACATTTCTGCCTTAATTCTCAAGGGCAACCTCCGTTTATCATCCGATAGCCAGAACTCAATACTATCATCTCCTTCGAAGAGATCGTTCTCATGCATGATCGGCACAAACCGTAGCGCCGGGAAGTCTCCCAACTCAGTTTCTAAGGTTTCGCGGCCTTTGAACATTATGCGGAAGTCATAGATGTCTTTATCGAAGAAACCATCTACCCGAATCACGTCCCCCACCTGTACGGTAGAGTAGTCTAGGGTGCGCAGGAAATAGTATCCACTGATGAGGTCCTGAGCAAACTCAGGAATGTCATATTCCTCCTTGCGTTTGAGCTCGCGCGTGAACTTATCCATCACCTCCACCACAGCCTTATTCTCACTGTGGTCGAAAGTGATGCCCTGATTCTTACGGAAGTTGCCCTCCTTTATAAACATATAGAACTTCTGAGGCAACATGGCCGTGGTGTCCATGTAGGACCGCCAGTTGTCCTTCACGCTGAACATATAATCCACAATACCAGTGGTCTCCCCTTTCAGATCTATCTTATAGCAGGGACGGCCATTCACCGTATAGATGTTGTCCGACACTTCCATGGTACCCTCACCTCCAGTGAGAAATCCATAATGTGCGCGGAATTTGATAATTTCTCCGGCGTCAAAACTTTCATTGGGCACGTAGCGAAGCGGCTCGGATTTTTCCGAAGCAAAGGCTCCTAGCAAACATGCCAGCGAAAAACCTACGATCGTCTTTTTCATAGTCCCGCAATTTTGGTTCGCAAAATTATAAAAATCCCTTGGCTAAAGGGAGGGGTAGCGCTCCTTCATATCGTTTAAGAGAGCTATCAGGTCTCCATGGTATTTTTCCGCATACCACTCATCAAACTTACTTTGCTGCTCCCGGTACCGGAGAAAACTCATAAAATACGCATTGTTGGGCAGTTTCTGGCGGTACCGCGCACCGTAGCGCGCTTCCCCTTGGAAACTGAGGGTATCAATGGTATTCACAATCTCCCCGATCATCGCCCACTTTTCTTCCGCCTTGTAGGCAGAATCCGCGGTGGTGGGCCATGCTTGGTACAAGGAATCTAACCGTTTTGCCCCTCGGAGAATGTGATTGGCAAACACCCTGCCATTTTCACGACCCTGCCTATAGGATACAAGTTGGGGACTCTCCTCCCCATACCGTTTTGCCAGAAATTTTTCTGCCCCTCGCTCCCCTATAAAGGTGGCTAGGTTCTCATTGAACTCTACCGAATCCCGCACAAAAATGGTGGCATGGGTAAGTTCATGGATAATCACCTCTGCCAAGGCTCCTTCCGAACGATCCAGCATTTTGCTTAGTATAGGGTCCTTTAAATATCCCAGTGTGGACCAGCCTCCGGCAATGCGCACACGCACATCATAGCCGGCTTGCTTCCAAATTTCGGCTTCTGCTACTGCCTTGGTAGAATCAAAAAATCCCTTGTAGGGAAAAGAGCCCACAAAGGGAAAGCTCCAACGCTTGGCTTTCAACGCAAAGGGCTCACTGGCGGCTACTACGAACATCAAATCCCGCCCCTCCTGATCAAAAAAGGTGGTGTAGTTCTCCGACTCTGCCAAGCCAAGATCCTGCATCGCAAAGTTTCTGATCTCCTCTACCAGCAGCAGGCGTTCGCGAATGTGCGGGGAAGTGGAAGAATCTGCCAGCACCTCGTCCACCGTCCGGGCATTGCGAATGATATGCCACTGCCCCCGGGCCTGCCCCAGGCCATACCCGATAAGGTCTCCGTAGACTACCAGCACCACCGCGACTACCGCAGCCAAACTGCCCCAAATGATACGCCTCCGGCGCGTTTTGTGTGAACTCATGGTTTTTTCAAGGTGCCCAGTACAAAATAAGGATCAAAATGTACATAGGTGGCAAAGGCATATTCAAAACGCTGATTGCCAAAGTCGTAGTGTGGTTCTGTACGCAGCATCACCCGGTAGTTATCCCCAATGTGAAATTCACTCATGATTCGCAGAATCAGTAACCGCCGCTGCTCCTCAGTATAGTCTAGCTGATCCCAATTGCTACTTTGGCTGCGGTACAGCCGACCTCCAATGGCTGATAGGAAGGTGTTCCCCTGCCAATAGCTTAGCATCAGCGTTCCGAACTTCTTGCCGTGCACGAAGGCATTCGCATACCAGCCATCCCCCTCCGGGAATACATTCACCGGATTGTTCCACTCAAAATAATACAGATAGTACCCGGATAGCCCTGCTTTCTCTATGAAACTACCTGGCGAATACACCTCCCAATCCAGCCCACCGCTAAAGTGGGTCATGGTAAATACCAGGTCTGGAATGGCGTCAATCTGCCCACCTCGGTGAAAAAATTGAACGGAACCCGGTACCCGCAGCCGCATTTTCTCCGTGCTCACCACATCATAGTGGCTTTGGATTCCCCCAAAGAATTCCTCCTGGGCACTATCTGCAGGAAAAATGTACTTCATCCAGTCCGAC
>JBCBHI010000527.1:0-4261 GCA_038525885.1 Bacteroidota bacterium | reverse complement strand
TCCAAGAAGGAAACAATCGCTTCTTAATGGGACCACAGGCTCGCTCAATACATCCCCCATGGCGGTCATCGGCTTTGATCCGTTCAAACATCCTGAGTACCTCTTCTTTTTCTCCTTCCATGTATTGAAGGAATCTACGGTCCGTGTGAATTAAGATACCGGTAATGTTTCGTTTGGTATTGTTCTTTTGACAAACCTCCAAAATGTCTCGGAGATCAGATTCATTACAATGTTTTGCGCGCGCACTCGTGTAAATCAGTCGGTACAAATTTCCCATAGGAAGTATAGGTTTTAAGTGAAGTGTTTAAAAAGAGATACTAAATAAATTCACCGACGGTTTTTGTAATTCAAACCCACAAATCACGTGCAAAAACTGTATGACGATTCCAGACAGAATTATTGGAAACGCACGCATTCATTTTATTCAAATATTATCATAAGTACCCTTTGTTTCATTCAAATCCAGTATTGGCGCGAATTAGCGTACCATGCAATTACCTATTACGCGGGTAGTGATTTGTTACCAGTTAATTAGACCACACTTCAAAAATTCAACTTAGCGTGTTTTCCTTACACATATTGCCTTTCACTCAGCAAAAAATACTTACAAAAAATCATTCTTACGATTGATTTCCCTTATTGGTTATCGCAATTAATAGATGAAATCTTCGGGTGATAATGTGCTTTTGGACTTTCTAATAAGCGCTTTAACCTGCAGGCAGTCTTACTGTTCTAAACGAACGGATGATTTTCCACACGGACTCTGGTATGGGTCTACTTACCGATAGCGTATCATGTGAGGTTTTAGCAAGATGACCTTGGAATAACGTTATCCCTGAGAAGAAGGGTGAAGCACGAGGTTTATCTCGTCGATGATGGCAGGATCATCGATGGTGGAAGGGACCTTGGGCGTTTCGCCATTGGCGAGGGCTCGCAGTACCTTGCGCAGGATTTTGCCGGAACGGGTTTTGGGCAGCCGGGGCACTACCCGCACTTGCTTGAAGGCGGCTACGGCTCCTATGGTGTGGCGTACTTCCCCAATCAGCTGCTCGCATAGGGCGGTTTCGGATATATCCTGACCGGACTTTAGTACTACCAGGCCTAGGGGGATTTCTCCTTTTAGCTCATCTTTCACCCCAAATACCGCGCACTCTGCTACGGCAGGGTGTCCGGCTACTACCTCCTCCATCTCTGCCGTGCTCAGGCGGTGGCCCGCCACGTTGATGATGTCATCTACCCGTCCGGTGATGAAAATGTAGCCATCCTCATCACGGTAGCCGCCGTCTCCTGAGAAATAATACCCCGGGAACCGACTCAGGTAGCTTTGCCGAAACCGCTCAGGATTACCCCATAGGCTCATAAGGGTGCCCGGAGGCAGGGGTAGTTTTACCGCTACCAGGCCCTCTTCGTTATCGGCCGCAATGTTGCCCTCCTCGGTGAGGATCTGTATGTTATACCCACACACGGGTAGGGTGGCCGACCCCGGTTTTACGGGTTTTAGCCCTATGCCTACCATGTTGGCTAGCATAGGCCAGCCCGACTCGGTTTGCCACCAGTGGTCAATTACCGGTACCCCCAGGTGTTTTTCGGCCCAGCGGAGGGTAGCCACGTCGCAGCGCTCCCCGGCCAAAAACTGGTACTGTAAGCAGGATAGGTCGTGCTTTTTCAGTTCTTCCCCATCCGGATCTTCCTTCTTGATGGCCCGTATAGCCGTAGGGGCGGTAAACATCACCTTTACCCGATGCTGGCTGATGACCCGCCAGAAGGTACCCGCATCCGGGGTTTTGATGGGCTTGCCCTCAAAGAGCACCGTGGTGCAGCGGTGTAGCAAGGGGCCGTACACAATGTAGCTGTGGCCTACTACCCAGCCCACATCGCTGGCAGACCAGTAAACATCGCCAGGCTCTACCCCAAACACGTGTTTCATACTGAACTTGAGCGCCGTGGCGTAGCCTCCGGTATCCCGGATGATGCCCTTGGGCGTGCCCGTGGTGCCTGAGGTATAGAGGATGTATAAGGGGTGGCTGGCAGGTACCGAAACGGGCCCAACGGGGCTCGACTGGGCAAGGAGCGTGTTGTAGTCTATATGGTGTTCGTTATCATGGTCCACCACGGCCTTGGGTCGGCGATAGGTGATGACGTGCTCGGGCTTATGCTTTGCTTCCGCAATGGCCGCATCCACATAGGGCTGGTAGGGGATAAGCTTATCGATTTCGATGCCGTGCGAGGCGGTGATGATGGCCTTGGGTGCGCAATCATCAATCCGGATGGCCAGCTCATGCGGAGCAAAACCACCAAATACCACGGAGTGGGTGATGCCCAGCCGGGCGCAGGCCAGCATGGCTACTACGGCTTGGGGGATCATGGGCATGTAGATGATGACCGTATCGCCGGTATCTACCCCCAACGAACGCAAGCCGCCCGCCAGCAAGGCTACCTGTTCGCGCAGCTGGCGGTAGGTAATCCGCTGGATGTTCCCGGTAACGGGCGAGTCGTAAATAAGGGCTACTTGTTCCCCGTAGCCGTCCGCAATGTGCTGGTCCAGGCAAAGGGCGCTGGCGTTCAGTTTGCCATCTTCAAACCAAGTGGCATGGCCATCTTCGTCTTGGCGGTAAGCTTGGGTGGGAAATTCGTCCCAAGCCAGGGCTTGGGCTTGCTGGGTCCAAAAAGTAGAGGCATCTGCCAGACTGCGGGTGTAGGCGGTTTCGTAGGTTTCCATTTTACTTCCTGTAGAATCAGACAGGAAGATAAGATAACCTAGGGCACCAAAACATGACTTTGGTTGGGTTTATTCATATACGGACATAGAAAAAGGCCTCCCGAAGGAGGCCCACCTGATTGCTCTGACTTAGAGAGATAAAATGAAAGAACAAAGGAGAAAGCCAGGGCCGATTGCAGCCCCGTTTTCCTCGCAGGTATATTACTCTTCGTCCAAATAGGTAATGTTTTGGTCTTCACCCCAGTCGTAGGTGACTGATACTGGGTATCCGCTCAGATTGTATTGGTATTGAGTGTTGCAAGGATTGCACGCCAAGTCCAGCAGCCCGGTATAGTCCTTGGCAGAGAACTCAACTATGTTGTGGTCGCCCCACAATACAGGATCATATATACTGGCGGGCAGCCCGCGTTGGTAATTTTTTCGGTTATCGTACTTGTAAAAGAACTCGTGCATCAGTTCGCCATCCTCGTCCAGGTAATCCACTTGACGGATATTGTTGCCAGACCAATGGAAACGCTGCCCTAGTGTGAGGTCGGATGCCGAACCCCAGCGTGTCCACAGTTCTTTTACCCGGTTACGGCTGTCGTATTCGTAGGCATAACTCGAGGTGGAGGTCACCTCTTCGGTATCATCGTAGTAGGCTACTTCTATATCCCGTATGGTACCACTAGCGTTGTAGGTGACTGTTACCCGGGAGTACAGGTCTTGGGTTCCGGCCAGAAAGAGACTCATGCCAGATAGCTGTTCGCCATCATATTCCAGTTCGTATTCCTGGTCGTAGGCCCGCGAGCTTTCCACCCGTTCCAGTTGCCCATCCGGGCTATACACGTAGGATCTTAGAAAACCGTTATCGCCAGTAGTCTCAATGGTAGCTACCTTGACTGCCGTGCTGGGGTCAAAAATACTCTCGGTACTGCAGGCCGCCAGGGAACCCAGTAGAAGGAAGGAAAATAACTTTTTCATGGGTGCTTCTTTGAGAAGGAGTTATTTACCAGACACGCAGAATGCCTAATAGGCTTAGGGTTTTATTTAAGTTATCCTTGAAATTACCCTTCATTCGTCACAATGTGTGTCGTGGCCGAGCCCTTCGGTTGGGTTGAGCTGGCCCGAAGAGGGGTTGGCCAATAGACGACATTCTGAACTACCGAAGGGACCCATAGTGCTGGTGAGGGCTTCAACTATCTGCGTTCTGCTCCTCCGCAAATTGGTCGAGGACCTTGCGCAAACTCTCTCCACTGAAGGGCCCAAAGTCATTTCTTAGCTTTTTACCTTCCGGGGTAATGTGTTGGGGGGAGAGGCCCATCTCCAGAAACATGCGCAGGCAAGTGGTATCCGCTTTAAATGGGAAGGTATCCCCATCTACCTCGGTGAAATCAAAAATTACCCCTTGGACTTTCAATTCCGCCTGGCGTTGGTAGATGCGAGCTACCTCCGGGTCAAAGCTGAAGGTATTCATATTGTAGGTTCTGGCACCTTCGCTTACCAAGTAGTCTAACACCGGGGACTCATGGTTACCGGCGGAGAGATCGAGCCGGGTCATAT
>JBCBHI010000526.1:0-4266 GCA_038525885.1 Bacteroidota bacterium | reverse complement strand
TGGTGGAAACCGAAAGATATCTAGCCGGATTCCTATCTATGGGCTATTTACTGACCCGCCCTTGGGTAGCGTAGGGCTCACAGAAAAGCAAGCCTTGGAGCAAGGGCACCGGATTATGAAAGCTACCCGGCCCATGAGCAAGATAAGCCGGGCCAAGGAAATGGGCGAGACCCAAGGGTTTGCCAAGCTGATAGTGGATGCAGACACGGATCTGATTCTGGGAGGAAGTATCCTGGGGCCCGGTGGGGATGAAATCATCAATATGTTTGCCGCCATCATGCACTCGGGCATACCCTGCAAGAGCTACCGTGAGGTGGTATTGGTGCACCCTACGGTGAGCGAGCTTATGCCTTGGATCCTGGATGGACTGGCACTGGTGGAGTAGGACCGGGGCTCCGTCGAATTATGAGGAAATAGACCAATTTTCAAGAGCAAGTTCCGTTTCTCTACCTTGATGGTAATGGGCCATGCTGAGGCAGCAAACCATAGCAGGGCAGGGTTAGCAGATTGGCCCCAGATTGAGTAGTTTGCCATCGATTTTGAAGTAGGCTATAGGTAAACTAATTAGACAAACACGCATGACGAAGTCACTGGTTACGGGAGGCGCGGGATTTATTGGCGCTCACGTAACGAATCAATTGATTGAACAAGGCCATGAAGTGGTGGTTTTGGATGATCTGAGCGGGGGATATGAAGACAATGTGCATCCCAAGGCCACTTTTGTAAAGGGCACCATTACGGATGTAGACTTAATCAATGAGCTGTTTGAGCAGCACAAGTTTGACTATGTGTATCACTTGGCAGCGTACGCTGCGGAGGGATTGAGCCATTTTATCCGAAACTTCAATTACAACAATAATCTGGTAGGTAGCGTCAACCTGATCAACGCTTCCATAGTGCACAAGGTGAAGTGCTTTGTGTTTACCTCCTCCATTGCCGTGTACGGAACCCAGACCGTACCTATGATTGAAACCGCTACCCCTATACCTGAAGACCCCTACGGTGTAGCCAAGTATGCGGTAGAAATGGACTTGAAAACGGCCCACGAAATGTTTGGGCTGAACTACGTGATCTTCCGCCCGCACAATGTGTACGGACCCCTCCAGAACATAGGTGACCGCTACCGCAACGTGATTGGCATTTTCATGAACCAACTGTTGCAGGGCAAACCCTTGACGGTGTTTGGTGATGGTACCCAAACCCGTGCATTTTCGGCCATTCAGGACGTGGCTCCCCATATAGCCAACTGTGTCAATATCCCTGAGGCTTACAATGAGGTATTCAACGTGGGAGGGGATACGGATTACTCTGTGAACGAACTGGCCGAAACGGTGATGAAGGTTCTCGGTTTGGAATCAGAGCTGCGGCACTTGGAAGCCCGCAATGAGGTATTGCATGCCTATGCGGATCACTCCAAAGCCCATCGGATATTCGGTATAAAACCCTCAGAGCTGATAAGCCTGGAAGATGGCCTGCGCGAAATGGCTGAATGGGTAAAGGAGCATGGAGTGCGGTCTACGCCCAAGTTCAAGAATATAGAGATTACGGAAAAGCTGCCGCCTGTCTGGCTGGAAGAATAAGCTATGCAAGCCAAAGTATTATTCATTTGCCTGCATCGGCCCAATCGGTCGCCGTCGCAGCGGTTCCGTTTTGAGCAGTATTTAGACTATCTGCGGGGCCAAGGCTACGATTGCCGCCACGTCTTCTTGCTCAATGCCAAACAGGACAAGGCCTACTACAAGGGCAGCAGTATTCTTGGCAAAGCCTCCATTCTGCTGAGATCGGTAGGAAAGCTGATCCGCCATGCCTTCTTCAAAAAGTACGATCTGGTATTCGTACAGCGAGAGGCTTTTATGCTAGGTACACCCTATTTCGAACGGCAGTTCGCCAAGCGGTCCAAGATGATCTTCGACTTCGACGATACCATCTGGCGGGAGCAAACCGGAGAGATTAAGAGTAAAAACAAGCGCTTTTATTTCCTGAAGAACCCAGCCAAGACCATCGACCTCATTAAGGCTGCCGATATGGTATTTGCGGGCAATGACTACCTGGGTGACTTTGCCAGGCAGCACAATGGCACGGTGAAGATTGTGCCCACTACCATTGACACGGTGGCTTATCCGCATATTCCGAAAACGGAATCGGATAGAGTTTGTGTGGGGTGGAGTGGGAGTTTCACCACCATTATTCACTTTGAGTTTGTGATTGATGCCCTGAAGCGGCTCAAGGAAAAGTACGGAGACAAGCTTTACTTCAAGGTAATTGGTGACGGTACGTTCCAGCATCAGGAGCTGGGTATTCAAGGCCTGCCTTGGCAAATGGACACCGAGATAGAAGACCTGGGTGAGATTGATATTGGCTTGATGCCTTTGCCTGATGACGAATGGACCAAAGGTAAATGTGGCCTTAAGGGCCTCCAGTATATGGCTTTGGGAATTCCTACGTTGATGTCGCCCGTAGGGGTGAATACCGAGATCATTCAGGATGGGGAGAATGGCTTTTTGGCCGCGGAGACGGACGAATGGGTGGAGAAAATAAGCCGCTTGGTAGACTCTTTTGAGCTGCGCCAGACTATGGGGCAGAAGGGCCGCGATACGGTGGTTTCTCAATACTCGGTAGAGGCCAACCAAGAGCTCTATTTGAATAGCTTTCAGGAGCTGTTATCCTAAACACCAACAATTTCCTTAGAAATAAGCCCCTTTCCACTGCAGACAGCTTTCGTCTCTAGTGGGACAGATGTGCGATGCAAAGGAAAGGGGAGAACCTTCTCACTTACTATAAGGTTACCTTGCCAACCATGGCGAAGAAAAACTTACCCCTGGGCCCCAAGGAGGGTCCTATGCTTATTTTTGGCGGAATTTACAGTAACCTGCAAGCTTTGAATGCCTTGCGGGAGCTGGCCGAGGAGCAGGGGATTGTACCTGAGAATATCATCAATACCGGAGATATAGTGGGCTATTGTGCCCAGCCAGAGGAAAGCCTGCAGGTGGTCCGTGATTGGGGTATCCACAACATACTGGGTAATGTGGAGATCCAGCTACGCGATGAGGTAGAGGACTGCGGTTGTAACTTTGATGATGGGTCTCGCTGTGATATGTTCTCCCGCCAGTGGTTTCCTTACGCTCAGGAGCAGGTGAGTCGCGAGAGTTTGGCTTGGCTGCATACCTTGACAGACCATCTGACCTTTAGCTATGCGGGCCGCCGGGTGGCGGTAGTGCACGGTTCTGCTAACGAAACCGCCGAGTTTGTTTTTGAGAGTACAGACTGGGCGGTGAAGGACGCCAATTTCGAGAAGACCCAAGCGGATGTCATCATCGGTGGGCATTGCGGTTTGCCCTTTCATGATGCCCGTGGGATGCACCTTTGGCTCAACCCTGGGGTGATTGGCATGCCCGCCAACGACGGTACACCCCGTGTATGGTACGTTGTCCTGGATGATTCGGAAGGGGATTTTGCCTTCAGCCACCATTCCTTTACCTACGATGCAGCCGCAGCACGTGCTCTCATGCTGGAGAAGAAGCTACCCGCTACCTATGCAGAAACCTTGGTGACGGGTGTATGGGATAACTGCGAGATTCTGCCTGATGCCGAATCGGCTTTGCAAGGGGTGGAGATTAGGCTGTAGAATTGATAATTGACAATTGATAATTGCCTGGGGTCTTATGCCTTCGGCCTTTTCTGAAGTAGGGCGCGAGCATGACGCCCGCGCTAGGTATTTCTTACTGGGCTCTGAGCAAAATCCATATACAAGCCCATTCACATTAATTAGCTTCCGCTACCCGGTCTAGGGTCATTTCGAACATCGGAAACCAACTGTCGGCTTGGGCGACGTACACTTCGCCGAATTCATGCCACTGATCGGCCTCATTGTGAGTGATGGTATAGCGAATGTAGACCTGTTCGGTCTTGATTTCCCAGCGGAATACATTTTCTTCAAGCTGTGTCATGGGCCAGTTACCACCGCCCATTCCGTGCGCATAGGAGCGGAAGTCATACCGTTCCTCAGCGGGGTTATAATGGATCATAGCAGCGGCATGGTGGATGGTGTTGCCCTCGTTCTCCTTTTCGCCGGTAGCACCCTTAGAGCACAAACTACCTCATCAGACACGGCTCCCTCCGACCCTATGGCACCACTTAGCTGGATGGTGGGCCAGTGGGAAGGCACAGGTTGGGCCATGGACCAATCCCGCCAACGGGTGAACATCCGTCAGACCGAAGACATCCGGTTTATGGTGGACGGTGAGGTCATTTGCGTACGCAAATGAC
>JBCBHI010000525.1:0-4269 GCA_038525885.1 Bacteroidota bacterium | reverse complement strand
AGTAGAAGGCGCTGGATTGTAGGTTTTCGGAGCCCTGTAGCGCCAGGTAGCCCTCTGGCGTACCAGGAGGAATGGGGTTAGCTACCGTACCCATGTAGGCGCTGGTAAGCCCCAATGGCCCGAAAACCTGCGCTTCCAAATACTCATCCAAGGGCTGACCGCTCAGCTCCTCTACCAACATACCCAGCAGCACATAATTGGTATTACTGTAGCTATACGTGGCACCCGGATCATGCGTAGGTTTTCTCCCGTAGGCCAGTTGCAGTTTGTCCTCTACCTCTGCCGAATGAAAGGGCTCCTGGATGCTCCAGAGCTCAAACTTGGTGGGCCATAGGTAATCATACAGGCCACTGGTATGGTTGAGCATCTGCCGGATGGTTACCACCTTGGCATTGCGAATCCGCTCCATATACCGGCCTTCCAAATAGTCTCCCAAGGGGTCATCCAAGGACAACTGCCCAGCCTCTACTAGCTGAAAGATGGCCGTGGCCGTAAACACCTTGGACACCGAGGCCACCAGCATACGGTGGCAAGGCTCCAAACGCACTTGCTCCTCTAGCGATGCGTAGCCGGAGGTACCCATCCAGGCCATATCATCCTCCGTCACCAAATAAGCCGCTACGCCGGGCATGCCCTGGCTGGTAGCCCAGTCCAAAGCAGACTGGAATTCGTTGACACGTCCATCCCAGCTCAGGGAGTCTTGCACCACTCCGGTACAATGATACACCGGGTTGTACACATCGGTGGTTGGCTGGCAGCTACACAAACCTGCCACCAAGCCCATTACAATCAGCCATTTAGTTGACATACTCATTGATGGTTTTGGTGATTCCTAATTGCAAAAAAGTATGGGGGAAAACGGGTACGCCGTAGTCCGGCGCAAAGGGGCCTTCTACCCAGCCCTGCAGCTGTGCCACCACTTGCCAATCGGGCAAGGCTTTGGGTGACCAGGCCAGCGAGGTGCCCACTTGGGCGGTGGCCGCAGACCGCCCCACGGGCGGAGCCTGGACCAGCTCACCGTCCTGCAATTGGAACCGGCCATTGGGAAAAAAGGCGTGCAAATAGCCTACTCCTGCCCCTACACCCCAGGTAAAACCATGCGGCAGGGTACGCTCCCACTGGTACTTCCCCTGCACGTACGCTCCCGTCTGGAACTGGGCATGGTGGTATCCTCCCAGGTCCACGTAAAGCCAATGCGACCAATCATCTGTAGCCTTCCGCTGGTAACCGAACGTAAGGGCCCCACCAGGATGCACCGGACCCACTATGGGGCTAGCCAGTGAGTAGGGCACGGCTTCCTTGGTAAAGGCCAAACCCATTCTATAGAGTTGGGCATAACTCTGTTGGCAAAAAATAACGAGCAACCCTACCGTTGCTCCGAGCATAATTTTCTTCATTCTAGCTCTATTTGTTTCGGATGTTCACCTAAGTGATGAGCTAGTCCTGAAAAAAGTTGAAGCAAAATCCCGATGTAGAGCGTTTGTAGAGTGCAATTAAATCCGCCAAGGGTACAAAAAAGTCAAGAAAAACGCTGACTAGGCTCCGTAAGGGTGGGTTTTCGGGAAGAATCAATTTTATAAGGTGGATCGATAATTTTCTTAGGCAGACGTGGGGTAACCCCGCTATTTTGCACAGCTCCCAAAGGGCTCACCCCCCCTTTTTTGAGACTTCAGAGGAGTGGAACCAGCCTCCCCATTCATTAGATAGTAAACTGACTCATGGGTGGTATCCTTTTCTCTGGCGGGGTACTTGCCAAACCGTGTGACCGAAAAATATCCAGCATGCTCGTCGATCTTTGTTTACTCAGCGCCCAAATCCGGAAAATACCCGTGCTCCAGTAGATCTTATGGGGAGTTAGTGCAGACTCATCGGCCACTACTTGGGTGAGTTGATCAACAAATTCTTCCTTGTCTTTTCCCGAATAAGTCAAAAATAAACGCTTAATGATCTTCAACAGATTCTGGAAAACAGAGGTGTCGTATGCTCTATTTTGCAGGCTCCTTTCCATGGACCGCAGCAGGTATTCTCCCACGCTAAAATCCTCCAGTTCATACAACAGCAGTAAGGAAATCAAACGCATTCTATCCGACTGGTACACAGCCAATGGATGTTTGTGCAGTTGGGACAACTGGTTCAATAGCTTAAGCGCTCTTTGGGCATAGCCCATCATCCAAAGATCCAATGCACACCGCAGTTTCCATTCGCAGGCCATGGGGCCCTCCAGGCATGACAGCGAGTTGGGCAGGATGTCGGTTTCGAACTGCTGGCGCAGAGCAGCCGCGCCTAGGCTGGGGTTGCACATACTCTGATGCCAGCGCAGTAGCGCCAGGCTTAGCTGGTGAGCTGCCGCCTGATGTGGGGTTACGGGTAGGTGCTCCAGGTAGCGTAAGCTGTTCTCCAACGTGGCCTGATCGGTAATGGAAGGCAGCAATTCCAACAAAGCCCGTTGCACCTCCCCTAGTTGGGCCATCGGCAATTTTTTAGGGCCTGGCAGGTAGGTGAGCCCCTGCACAATTTCCTCCTCCTGAGGGTCAGTATGCCACCACTGCCCGTAGCGGTTTACCATTTGGCTTACGCGCAACCTGGGGCGTATCATGGTAGAGGTCCGTTTTTCTACCTTTTCGGACAATTCTTGGATCGTCCTCCCATACTGCTGCCTTTCCGATTCCGGTACCTGGGTTACATCCTCGTATTTGATCCGTTCGTATTGGGCATATTCCTTTTCTATCTGCCATACCAGATCAAATTGATCAGCCATCGTCTGAGTCCTTTCTTGTAGTTGAGCCACTTCCGTTTCGTGGTAGAAAGGATGGAGAAAGGGGACAACCTTGTTTTCCCATTCTATGAGCAGGGGCAGGTAGTAAAACAGTTCCTCCAGAATCACCTGCTGCCTTACCCGCTCCACCATACGGAAGCACTGGGAGTACAAGCCCTTCTCGAAGAGAATTTCTACCATATCCAGTCCTTCTCTCACCTTAAAACCAGGCTGTTGGTTGGCATACAAATGCCGTAAACTTCGGAGCACAATATGATACAGCAGGTACTTGGTGGTAGCCACTTGGTGCCGGGAAATACCGTACAGTCCACGCAGCTTTTTGATCAAAGCCTCCTCACTATACTTTCGCTGCCGGTCCAGGTAGTCAAACAGAAAAGTGTACCGCTGCTCTTCCTTTTTGTAGGTGCTCTTCAGCCACATCTTCACGTGGCGCTTTTCTGACTTCTCCAAGGATTGGATTAACCGGTATAGGTTCTCGTTGACGGGGTGATTTAAGGTTAGATTTGTTTTCATGATTGTATCCACATAAAGCATATCTGAGAGGGTGATTCGCACCCCCCAAGACAAGCCGCTATGCCGTGCCTTTCCGGTGCGAGAAATACTCACCTTTGCGTCAGTGATACCAAAGTTCTAGTCTGCCCCTGCGGCAACCCATGAAATGAAACCTCTACCCTACCTATACCCCGTTTGTTACGCTGCCTATTCTCCCTACACTTTCTCTGACTTTTCGCCATTGCCCAACCAGCAAAAAATCCCATCTACCCATCTGATTTTCAAATTATTAACCCGAATAAAACACCAGCATTTTCTCAATATCAACCATCCTTTTGGGCACAAAGCCTGCACCCTAAATAGTCCATTTTTATACCCCACAATTTCTCTCAAAAGTCCCCTGGAGCCTCATGTCTGCCAAATCATGAAATCTACTCCTCAAAACGCATAAAAAAACCGCTCCGAAAAGGGAGCGGCTCTTATCAATAACCCGAATGGGAATTCCTTAATCCAAGTTGGGCTGAGGAGTCATACGCAAGTAAGGTTTTACTACCGTATGCCCTTTGGGAAACAACGCTGGAATATCTTCATTCTGCACTGCAGGCACAATCACCACATCCTCTCCATGCTGCCAGTTGGCGGGGGTAGCTACCTTGTGGTAGGCGGTGAGTTGCAAGGAGTCAATCACCCGGATCAGCTCATCAAAATTCCGGCCCGTAGAGGCAGGATACGTCAACATCAGTTTAATTTTCTTGTCGGGGCCAATCACGAATACCGACCGTACGGTCAAAGTATTATCTGCATTGGGGTGGATCATATCGTACAAGTCGGCCACGTTTCGGTCCTCATCTGCTATGATGGGGAAATTCACCGTGGTTCCTTGCGTTTCGTTGATATCCCCAATCCATCCTTTGTGCGACTCCAGACCGTCCACGCTTAGCGCAGCTACTTTCACATTGCGCTACGGCTAAGCTGAAGGGCAGTTTTGAGGAGCGCAATGT
>JBCBHI010000524.1:0-4282 GCA_038525885.1 Bacteroidota bacterium | reverse complement strand
GAACACGCCGACGATGACGGTGCCGCCATAACGCCAGTTCATCCGCCCTGTCAGCATCATGAATCCAACACCCGGCCAACTCCGTAGAAACGAATGTTTGGTGAACGGAAAAATGGGCACCATTGAGACCCGCTGTGTCGCTATGTTTGATAAGGACCGGGCGGAATTTTGTGTAGAAAGAGATTCCTTTGGTATGACCAAAATGCTACAGGACATGTCCTTTGCTGCCGAATTTGTTCAGATGACTGAGGGCAAGACGGAATTCCGAATGCTGTCCCACTTCACACCCAAGAATTTCCTCATCCGATTGATGAACCCCTTTATCAAAAAGAAAATGGGAAAAGAAGTCGATATTATGATCAAAGGGCTGAAAGCCGTAGTTGGTTTACCCTTTCTTGAATATTCTGCTTGGGATTGAGGATGCCGGTGAGTTCTGAGCATTGGTTGCAAACGCCCTTTTGGTTCACCATAGCACATCTCCGGTCAAATATCTCCGTCAGCGTGGTGCGGGCATTGGCTATGGCATGCTTCACCTTACCTTCGGAAAGCTCAGTGATCACCATGATTTCTTTCACCTTGAAATCATACACTTCCTTCAGCAGCAGGCATATTTGTTGTTCTATTTCCAAGGTCTTGTTCATGCAGTTGAAGCAATAGACCAAGTGCTCCTTGATGGAATATTCCTGCTCTGGGGTGGATTGAAATACCTGCTGGAAAACCTCCCAATGCTGTGGTGATTTGCCATGTAGACTGGCCCCGTAGTCCTGGGCCTGAACTATCCAGCGGTTCTGCCTAACCAGCTTGTTTTTAGCAATATTGGTGGCAATAGTATACACCCAGGTTTTGAAGGAGGAGAGGCCTGCAAAGGAATCTATTTTGCTGACCACCTTGAGGTAGGTATCGTGCACGATGTCCTCTGCTTCTTCCTTGTTAGAGACCAGCCTGAAAAGGTAAGATGTAAGCTCCGGGGTCAATTGATGGAATTGTTGGTCAATTTCTTGTCTGGTCATGCAGCAGGGATTCAACCGATAGAGAGTAAAACCAGCAGTAAGCTAGCCAAAATGTGGAAACCATGCTGGACCGATGTAACTCTGCTAAGGAGCAACTGCCGGCTAAATGGTCCATTATAAAAGCCTGAATTAATACTATTCAATTATAGTAGTTTATGGTGCAGTTCGTTCCCTAATCGGCTTAAAGTAACAAGAGATATTAATCCGACAATGAAGTAGGGTACGTTACCCGAGTCCTCAGGCCAAACTTTCTAACAGGAAACCCACTCCCACTAAAGTCCCTAGAAGGGACAACAGAAAGTTGCCCCGAAGGGAACTTCGGGGTATTAAGTGTCGATCGGTCTATCAAGCCCTTGGAGAGGGCGACACTCGTCAGGAATAGCTCGGATGCTTATCTTCCATCAACTCCGTGTACTTGCTAAGGGGGCTCATAGCCGGACTAGGATAGCATGTATTCCCCATTGAGGTTAGCAAAGGCCAGTAAATGACCTAGAATTGGTATGTCGTTCCCTCCGGGAACTCTGTTTCCTAGCCCTGGAATCACCCCGCAGTTACCTGCGGGGGTAATATGTATCGTCCCTTCTAGGGACTCATATTAAGAACTTAACAGGCAAACGCCCGTGTCTCCCCTAAATCCCTTTTCTCCAATTCAATACATACCGATTGAGTAACCGGGCGAAATCCCGGGTGCCCAATAGCTGGTGATAGGCCTCGGTGTGTTGGTACACAAGCTGAATCAGGTAAAGGAGCAGCCGCTCTATTTCCTCCCACAGCTCATTGAGCAACTCTTGCATATCTGCAGATAGGGTGCTCATGACCTCGCGCAATTGCTGTCCGGTAGGATCTGCTAGCCAGGGCCCCAGTAATGCTTGGACATTTTGTGCTACCTCCGCCGGACTCAATCGCCCGAAGGGCAACTCCTGCTGGCTGGGTTTGGGCTGGTACGCCGATAACACCTGAGTAATGAGCTGAATCAGCAGTTTCAAATCTTCCGCGCCCAGCCGGTCCTCAATTTTCAATCCCTCAAGCAAAGTAGGATTGAACTGCCCGGCCAAAGGCGGGGTATGCGGTAATACCTGATGATAGGCTTCTTCCAGGTGCTTTACTTTGTTCAGAGAAAAACCCGTGAGGATTTGAATAAAATCATTGGGGGCAATATGTGGGGCATATAGAAAGGCCGATAGCATGATGGCGTTAGTCTGCCAGGCATAGGGTACTGCGTCCAGCTTGTTCCATAGGCGTTGGGTAGAGGCTCCCAGCATGGCCTCGAAGTAGTAGGCAAAGTCTGCGTTGCCTGGGGTAGGATTTCCGGAAAGAAAGGTAGCAAGCCGCACCTGTTGCTTGGGGTCCCAGCCAGGCTGATCGTTTTGTTCTACCTGGGTATCTGCCAGCGCTAAACCCACCGCTGCGGCCAAGGCACCGCCTAGTCCGTGCCCCGCTATGGTTACGGTGGCGGGCTCGCTCAACTCCGATCCAGTAGCCGCCATCCATTCTGTAAGGGTCAATTGCTCCCCAGGCAGTCCAGCTACGGGCCGCATTTCCTGGAGGACACATTGAAGGCCGTTCATTAGACCCTGCGAAATATGAGGTTCTAGGTCTCCCCCATAGGTGAGTGGCAAGTAGGGCCAAATCACTGGCTCCTGGAGTGAGGTATCGTTCAACAGCCATTGCTCCCAATGATTGGACTGTGAACCGGATAGCACTACTACGTACTGGGACTGAAACATGTGTACCAATGGCCCGTCAAACCTCAAGACCAATGCTGTTTGTTTAGGCCAGGAAACCGGACCCCAAACAATTTCCCAGTCCCCTACCAGCCCAGAGGTCTCATCGTCTTGCAATATGGACTGAAAAAGACCATGGGCCTGTTGGGTAAGGGCCGCTTTATCGCCAGATAACAGGCCTGCCAGGTCAGCCAGGGCGCTTAGGCAAAACATTTGTTGGGTATAGGTGTAGGGTGCAGCCATGCGAAACAACGAGGTTAAGTGTTATCCCAAATACGAACCAAACGTACAAAAGCCTGTGCTCTTCCTGGCTATTTGCACCCCTAAAATCCATCACATTTCCTGTCGGAAATCCAGGTAAGAAGTGCCCGTGACTTTTTTGAACACTTTGGCAAAATGCGAAGGGTCATCGAAGCCCAGGGCGTGGGCCGTTTCTTTTACGCTATAGTGGGTAAATCGAGCCAAGCGCCGGGCTTCTAGCAGCAACCGGTCTTGGATGATCTGCTTGGCGGACCTATGGGTTTCTGCCTTGATGGTTTCACTAAGGTGACCCGGGGTCACGGCCAGGGCGTCAGCATACTCGGCCACCTTGTGCCACTCCCGGTAGTGGTGTTCTACCAGCCCTTTGAACTCACCAGCTAACCGACTACCGGCACTGCGCGGTGCTTCCCATGCTTCGGTTTTGGCTTGTCGATACCGATACAAGTCAATGAGCAGTCCCTTGAGTAAGGAACCTATGCGGTCTTGCCAAAAAGCTGCCTGCTGGGTTTGTTCCTTTTCTATCCGCTGTAGGAGACTTCGCCAAGCGGCGATTTCAGTTTCTTCTACCTGCCAAGGCGAAACCAAATCGCAATGCCCAAACAAGTGCAGCTCCGTAAGGTAGCTGAGCGGGATGCCTTGAGCCGCAAGAAAATCGGCATTAAACTCGACTACCCACCCTCTGGGCTCAGTTTCCAGCCTCAGCAAGTGGACTTGCTCCGGGGTCAGGAAAAAGAGTGAGCCCGGCAGTACTGGGAAATTGGAAAAATCGATGGTGTGAGTGCCATTACCCTCCTCTACCCATATAATGGTATAAAATGCATGCCGATGAGGACGTTCGTTGGTGGGCCGCTCAGGTTCAATGGCCTCCATTCGCTTGAGCAGAAAATGCAGGGCACCTTCCAGTCGGTATTCCGGGACTACTTGCGAATGCGAGTCGGTAGTGCGCATAGCCCAAATATCAACATTATGACCAAGGTTCGATACAAATATCAGTGAATCCTAATGTGAAATGGTAGAGCTACCTCTATTCACTATAGTCCAGAATATTTTTTTTGCAGCATGCATAAAGAGAGTTGGGTTACGCTATTGTTCTGCTATCGAAATACTAGTTGGAAACTATCTGCCCACCACCGATGGTCATCTTGAGCCATTAGACTTGGACCTCAAACATCGGTTTCCCGAACGACAACAACGGCGAGGCTTCGTACCCAAGGTCATCCTGAGCGATAAGACTTGTGGCCCAACTCCACAAACCGAGATGACGTTTGGTTTGGCTATCTTACTAAG
>JBCBHI010000523.1:0-4284 GCA_038525885.1 Bacteroidota bacterium | reverse complement strand
CCAAATTACCTCCAGCCTAGTCCTTGACTAATTGAAAAAGAGAGGTTGACAGAAGTGGTCTGTCTTAGGGTGAAATCAAATAGCACTTTCTGACAAAAACATTAAACTATATCAATGAAGACTTTAACTTGATAAACTAAAACTGCAATCGTTAAGGTAAAACCAGACTTGTCGATCCTAAGGGGCTCACATGATTATCCCAATAGTATACTTTATGGACAGACTCTAACTAACCCACAGGTTACCCAAAGCGCTCACCTTAGCCGCTCCACTGTACTCCGCGCCGACAAGGATTCGGCTAACACAAGCACTACAGATTCCCAACAGGAAAAGGTACCCGGCGAGGCCAGCATGCAAAGAGTCACGGAAAAGGGCTCTCCTGTTACAGATTCTTCCTCTCGCTTTACTCCTACAGAATCACCGGAAGGACTCTGGGTAGACCATGCGGGAATCGTGCTGCTATGGCCTTTCTTCTCTCGGCTGTTCGAAACTCAAGGCTGGCTGCGAGAAGAATCCTTCATTTCCTCCCATGCACAGGCCTCGGCCATGGTACTGCTGTACTGGCTGGCCACGGGAGAAGATAACCCCTCAGAAGCGCAATTGCTACTGCAAAAATGGCTGGTAGGTTGGCCGCTGGACGAACCCCTTCTCCACCTCACGACTCCCCAGGAGGCCGCCAAGCAGGAGGGCGAAAAAGTGCTCCTGGTTACCTTGGAGTATTGGACCAAGATGAACAACAGTTCCCCGGAAGGCTTACGGCAAGCCTATTTGCAGCGGCCCGGCCAACTGAGCGCCGGACACCCAAGCTGGACCCTGGCCTTGGAATCAGCTACCCACGATGTACTACTTGATTTTTTACCCTGGGGCTTAGGCGTCGTACGGCTGCCTTGGCTTTCGCAAACTTTGGAGATACAATGGTAGCCCAAAACGCCGCTCATCTGGAAGAGGAAATCACCTGGTTTCGCACTCTGCTTACCGCGCGTATGCAGCGGCACCTGGGCCAGGAGGCCCCTCACGTGTTGGACCTGGCTCCTCCTTCACTTGCATCCGAAGGATCAGCCTATGCCAGTATGGTGGCACATTACCAATGGGGCCTCGCCGAAAGAGCCGCCCTCATGCTGGCCCTGTTACCTCACCTTCGGCCGCATCTGCTCGATGTATTCTTCAACCCCAACCCGGAACTGCAACGTGACCATACGGAGTTTGGGGGCCTGCACGTGAGCCACCACAAGGGCTTTATCCCTACCGCAGAAACTTTGTACTTCCTATTGGCAGAGGACGACCTGGAAAACCGTTTTTTGCTTCAGCAAATGCTGGGGCCAGGCCATTCCTTTGCTCAGCACCACCTGCTATGGGTAGAAACGCCTTCGGCGGGCAATCCAAGCGCCAGTGGTGCCCTCACAGTATCCGATGAGTTGTTGGATCTGGTCACGCTCGGCCAAGAGCGTACCCCCACCTTTGGGGCTCAGTTTCCTGCCCAGCACATCACCACTCAGCTGACTTGGGAGGACCTGGTACTACCCGAAACTACCTTGCAAGAGGTAGCGGAACTCAAAACTTGGTTATCGCTGGGCCATACCCTACTGGAAGACTGGGGGCTCGGCCGTACCCTACGGCCCGGTTACCGCTGTTTGTACTATGGCCCACCGGGCACGGGCAAAACCATGACTGCCTGCCTACTAGGCCAGGCTACCGGGTACGAGGTCTACCGCATAGACCTTAGCATGGTCATCTCCAAGTACATCGGTGAAACCGAAAAGAACCTCTCCCGGGTGTTCGAGAAGGCTGAGAACCGCCGTTGGATTTTGTTTTTTGACGAAGCCGATGCCCTTTTCGGCCAGCGCACGCGGATAGAAAACGCCCACGACCGCTACGCCAATCAGGAGGTGAGTTATCTCCTACAACGGATAGAGCAGTACGCGGGGGTGGTCATTCTGGCTACCAACCACCGTCATCATCTGGATGCCGCCTTTACCCGGCGGTTTGAGTCCATCATCCACTTTCCTATGCCCAGCCCCGAGCAGCGGGTGCGTATTTGGGAGCAAAGCTTCTCCCCGGTTACGCATCTGGGTGGTGAAGTGGACCTGCAAGAGTTAGCCAGAAAACATGAGCTCTCCGGCGGTAGCATCATGAACGTGGTGCGGTATTCCAGCCTCAGGGCTTTACAGAAGCAAACGCAGGAGATCGTACTTACGGATCTGGAAGAAGGCATCCGCCGCGAGTTCTTGAAGGAAGGTAAAACCCACGCGGTATGAATTCGGGACCCAAAAAAACCACCGTTTCGCGCCCCGTAGCAACGGCGGAAACCTCAGCGCCCAAGCGGGAAACGAGTTCGGCATTTTCCTGGTACGGGCTGCAACCCCAGCTGATGGTAGGGGCTCCCAATGACCGCTACGAACAGGAAGCGGAAGCCATGGCAGACCATGTGATGAGTTCACCCCAAGCCAGCACAGCTACCCCCGTCAGCCACACAGGTTCATCTCGTGCACAACGACAAGAACCCGACGAGAAGGAACCTCAGGAGGAGGCTACCGAGCAGGTGCAAACCTATCCTTTGTCCCTTACACCGTTTCGGGCCCAAAGAATGGAAGCTGAGGCTGAAAAGGAAACGGAGGAGGGAACAGATCTGGTGCAGGCCCAAAGGGATCAAGGCCCGAAACAAGCCCCGGCAGGCGTAGCGGCGCGTTTGCAAGCCACCAAGGGTCAGGGACAGCCTTTACCGCCCAAAACACAGGCGTTTATGGAATCACGCATGGGAGCTGATTTCTCTCAAGTGCGGGTCCATCAAGGGACCGAGGCGGTGCAGCTCAGCCGCCAACTCAACGCACTGGCTTTTACCCATGGGCGCGACATTTATTTCAACCAGGGATACTACCAGCCGGAAGAAAGAAGCGGAAAGCGGCTGCTAGCCCATGAACTTACGCATACGCTACAGCAAGGCGGGGCAGTGCGAAAGCAAGCCCTGAGCCCAACCCAACCCCGGATACAGCGGTTCTTGGGCAAGCTCATCCTGCGGGGCATCAATGCTATTCTGGAAGCCCTGGTGCCTGGCTACAGCCTGCTCAACGTCCTCCTCGGTCGCAATTTGGTCACCGGGGATAAAGTACCCCGCACGGGCATCAACCTCATCAAGGGTTTTATGCAGCTCTTGCCCTTGGTAGGCACCTATTTGTTTGGGCAGCTCAAGGAAACGGGTACCCTACCCGAGGCTGGCAAGTGGGTAGAGGGGCAGGTGAAGAAGATCGGCCTCAATTTCGATGCGCTGCTGGCAGACTTTAGAACGGCTTGGGACCAGCTTTCTATTTGGAATAGTCGCGAAACGAACGCCCAGATTATCAAGCGGTATGTGGTTCCGCATATCCGCAAACTGAGCCGCTTTGGGGCCCGGATGTGGGAGAAAATTCGGGAACTCATTTTCGAAGTCCTCATCCTGAAGTTTGGTGGCCGGGCCGTACTCAAACAACTAAAAGCTAACCGGGCCGCTTTCCTACGCCTGGTCAAAAAACCGATGCTGATCATCAACTGGATGCTGTCGGCGGTACGGCAAGGCTTTGGGCAGTTTCGGAAAAACTTTTGGTCGCACTTCAAAAGTGCGGTGATCGAGTGGTTGTTTGGCGAATTGGCCACTACGGGCATTCAGCTTCCCCAGCAGTTTGATGTGAAGGGCCTCTTTTATCTGTTGGCCCAAATCTTTGGGCTCACCTATGAGCAAATCAAAGCGCGGGTGATGAAACGGTTGGGGCCCAAGGGTGCGGCCATATTTGAGAAAATAGAGCAAGTAATCGGCTGGGTAAAACGGCTCGTCACGGAGGGCCCCATGGCCTTGTGGGCGCAGGTGCAGGAGCAACTCAGCAACTTGCCCAGCTTGATCCTGCCCCCTATCATCTCCTACGTATCCTTGACCTTGGTAAAAAAGGCCACCTTCAAGATCATGAGCATGCTCAATCCGGCCGGGGCCATTGTACAGGCGGTACTCATGATCTACAAAACGGTGATGTTTTTCATCAACAACTGGGAGAAGATCAAAGCCATTGTCACGGGTATTTTCAGTGCCATACGCATGGTAGCCTTTGGTAAGCTGGGCCCGGCCGCCAACTTTATTGAGAACGTATTGGCCCAGGGCATGAAGCTTCTCATCCGTTTCCTCGCCAATCTGATTGGCCTGGGGGGTATTGGGAAGAAGATCCAGGGTATTCTAAACAAAGTGGCCGCGCCTGTCATCCAGGTGCGCAACCGCCTAATCGATTTCCTGGTTCGGAAAGGAAAGCAGCTCTTCAGGCGGGG
>JBCBHI010000522.1:0-4287 GCA_038525885.1 Bacteroidota bacterium | reverse complement strand
TGGGTGCAGATATCCCATGCGGGCAGGCAAACCAACCGCTTCAAGACCCAACGCCCCCTGGCTCCCTCCGAAGTACACCTGAGGAAAATGGGGTTGTTCGGCAAGCCCAAAGCCATGACCGAGGCCCAAATCCAGGCCGTGGTCGGCAATTTTGTGAAGGCCGCCAGGCTCTGCCAAGAAGCGGGTTTCACCGGAGTGCAGATTCATGCGGCACACGGCTACCTGCTCAGCCAGTTTCTCTCGCCCCGTACCAACCTGCGCACCGATGGCTGGGGCGGTAGTATCGAGAACCGCAGCCGACTGCTGTTGACCATAGTAGAGGAAACTCGCAAGGCCGTGGGGGATGACTTTCCCATTGCGGTAAAGCTCAACTCCTCGGACTTTCAGCGCGGTGGGTTTACCGAGGAGGAATCCCTGCAAGTGATTCAAATGCTGGAAGGGAAGATAGATCTGCTAGAGATTTCTGGGGGTACGTATGAGAATCTGGTCTTCTTTGAGAAAAACGAAGAGCAGCCCCAGGTAAAGGAGAGCACTCAGCGGCGCGAGGCTTATTTTCTGGATTTCTCCAAAAAAGTACGAGCCGTAAGCCAACTCCCCCTTATGATCACGGGTGGGTTCCGGTCCTTTGGTTTTTGTAACCAGGCTCTTGCGAACAAAGAACTGGACTTGGTAGGCATGGCGCGGCCCTTTATCACCAATCTACCCGATATACCCGCTTTTCTAGCTGGGGAAGTAGACCGGCTTGAGAATTTGGTGCTACGAACGGGGATGAAATCCATGAATGATTCGGCTGAAGGGGGCTTTTATGCGCGGCAAATTATCCGACTGTCTCAGGGTAAGGAGTTGGACCTGAAGATGAGTGCGCTAAACGGCTCGCTCTTTCTCATCCGGCACGAATTCAAAAAAGCCCTGCTCAGCAGGTTGGGTTAAGGATAGGTAGGTGTTGCAGGAAAGGGGTTGAAATGTCAGTCGGGTGCGAATGGTGCGCCATCCCGGCCCAGCGGCATGAAAATCAGCTCTAACGGGCCGTTTAGGGGTTTCCGATAAGGAAAAACCCTTTCCGGCCTCCGGCCACTGGTGCGCCAGCCCGGCTTTCCCTGATGAGGCCGGGGTTGCGCACGACAAAGGAGTTTTACTCCCAAAAGTAAATTTGGCGTGCCGAAATTCCGGCTTTATTATGAGACACTCTCTTTTGAAGGGTTCTAGTGAGTTCCCTTTCACAGTAGAATTATTTAGGGTTGACTTTCAAAACGTAGCTCAGCCCAACCCAATCTATTTCAACCCTCACGTCTAGGAATTGCTTCCTCGAATATTAATGTTAAGCCCTCCAACAGGACTACTACCGTTGGTGGTTACAGGGTTAGCTGTTCCACCTAGGATATGCTGTGGAGTTTTGATGGTGAAAACTTTAAAATCATCGAATTTCATAAACTTAGAATTTTAGTGTTGAAAATGTATAACCCCAATTTAGTCAGGATCATAGGGAAGTCACTCCCCGAATAATGACACTATTGCCACCTCCAAGATTACCAGTATTTCCTCCACCCTTAATTTGTTGTGGGGTCTGAATGATGTATTTGCTAAAAGAATCGAAGTCCATGTGAATTAGATCTAATATTGAAAATGAATTAACAAACAAGAGTCAGTTACGAAGCTGGGGCCAAATACACTTCTATCGATAAAGTATAGTTCAGCCCCAATAGCAACCTAGGAACTAGTCCCTCGGATGACGACTCGTGTGGAAGCTCCAACACCACCACCAGATTGGGTAACTCCACCATGGATGTGCTGGGGTGATGGGAGAGTAAAGGCTTTGAAAGGTTCGAAATTCGTATTCATAGAATTTTTGGTTTAATGATCGAAGTTGTTTAGTCTCATATGGAACCTTGTCCACGTACCAATACATTGATACCTGCACCTGGAGCACCAGAGTTGGCTTTAACCAGTACTCCTACTGGTCTTCCTCCCCGAATATGTTGAGGTGATTGGATTCTTTGGTCTTTAAAGGCATCGAATTTCATTGGAAATGAATTTTGGGGTTAAGGTTTAATTTAGAGATGTTTTCCGTAAGAAAATGTCACATGGGCTCAGTATCACCATTTGTGCTACTGGTACCACGGACTCGAATGGAAGGAGTAGATCCGGGTTGACCGGAGGTGTTCTGATCACCTCCTCGAATTGCACCTAAGGTTTTACGGGATAGGGGAATAAATGCATTCAATTTCATGGGAGTCTGGTTATTTCGGTTGAACATTTCAGTTGAAAATATTGTCAATTTTCATGCCATACAGCCACTAAGCTCAGGCTTAAAATACCCCTAATAACCTTGTTGTGACGAATCATTTATTTGATGTTTTGGTCAGGGCGATTGCTGGTTAAATTTTTACGCCGAGCCCCTGGAAGGGGCGAAAAATATTACCCCCGCAGGTAACTGCGGGGTGATTGCAGCGCTAGAATACTGAGTTCCCGGAGGGAACGACATACCCCCTTCCAGACCATTTACAAGCCTTTACTGTTCCCAGTGTGGAATATACGCCAACCTAGTACGGCCATGAACTCCCCTGAGAAGGCAAGTACCTGAGCTATTTCTGGCGAGTGCCGCCCTCTCCGAGGGCTTGACGCACCCTTCGGCATTTAATACCCCGAAGTTCCCTTCGGGGCAACTCTGTGTTGTCCCTTCCAGGGACTTTGGTGGACGTCCTTTTCCAGAATGGAAGTTTGGATTGAGCATTTAGCATGCAATTGCCCTGATATTTTAGTCCTTCCAAACATGTATCTCAAGCTGATTTATTTATCCTGCCCTTTGAAGAAGGAGTGATTTATGTTGAGCCCAAGGCATTTACCCCGTCATTGAATTAGGCTAAAAAGGCCTCTCCGTGATAAATAGAGTGGGTAGGTGAAATGCTGGAAGAGGTCATCCCTGTAGGTAAGTTGCGCTAAGGATGGCTTAGTTTTATCTTATGCGACACCCGGTTGTGTAACCCTACAGCCCATCTTCCTTGCCTATGATTACCCAAACCTTTGCTACTCCAGGAGGCCCCGTAAAAGTCCACGGCATACAGACGGGCCGGCTGGCGATAAAGCGAGCCGCCTTGACGGCCAAGCGGCCTGGGCCTTTGAGCACCTTACGGTCCTTTGCGGATAAGGAGTTTGGCGATTGGCTACCTGTTTGGGCCTGGCTGGTAGAGCACCCTACCGGGCGCTATTTGATAGATACGGGGTTGACGACTGATGTGCTCCAGAAGGGCTTTTTTCGTTCCGTAGACCGGTTTTCGCGCTACTATTTTGAGAAGCAGATGCGGTTTGACATCTCCCCGTCTGAGGAGATTGATGCCCAGCTGGCCTCTTTGGGGCTCGGTGGTGATGCGATAGACCGCATTTTTCTCACCCATCTGCATATAGACCATTCGGCGGGCCTCAAGCATTTCCCCAATACCTCGTTGGTAGTCAACCAACGGGAGTGGGATACTATGGATGGGTCCTTTCCTGGGCTATTGCCCACGGGTCTGCAAGTAGAAAAAATACCTTTAGAGAAGCCCTTCAAGAACTTCGAGCGCAGTGCCATACTCACGGCCGATGAGAGTTTCATGATGGTAGAAACCCCGGGACATACCCGGGGCCATAGCTCCGTTTTCCTTAGATTGGATGAGGGGCAGTACCTTGTTTTTGCCGGAGACATAGCCTACAATCAGCGCAGGCTAGAGGGTAAGGTTTTTTCCGCTACCATTCAGAATGCCAAGAGGAATGCCCGCAGCTGCGAGCAAATGCTTGCCTTTGCCAAAGACCATCGCCTGTTGCTGTTGCCCTCGCATGATCCTGAGAATGGAGCCCGGTTGGGGCAAGGTTTTGCATCCTGAGTTGAAAACTACCCCGGAGAAGGGGAGAGGGCCTTGGGGATCAGCCTTCTCCATCCCCTCAGGCTTGGCCGGTTTCAATCGAACGAACCTTCCAGTACCGCCACCAAATAATGAGCAGGCTCAGCAGGGACATGACTGCCAGGAGCGGGGGCAATACTTGCATCAAATCCCCTACGGTGGTTTTGAATAGGGAAGGGGTATTGAGCGCACCGTCCGAGGTACTCATGACCAGGGCCACCAGCAGGTTGTTGCCCAAGTGCAGACCGAGGGCCAGCTCCAAGCCTTGGTCTCGCAAGGTTATCCACCCAAACAGGGCACTCATCATCAGGTAGGCAGGCATCACCTGCCAAAAGCCCTCGTGCATTTCAGGGTTACTGCTGTGCATAAGCCCAAAGGCTACCGTAACCAAGGCGAAGGCCACCCACCGGTT
>JBCBHI010000521.1:0-4290 GCA_038525885.1 Bacteroidota bacterium | reverse complement strand
GGCGCTGCTGCATCTGGGAGATGCGGCGAAGGCCGCGCCAGACTCTGCGTTTGACAGCCTGGGCATCGACTCGCTTACTACCCTGGAGCTGAGCAGCCGACTTACCCACCGGCTGGGGGTTAAGGTAGCCCCGCATGCCATCTTTGGCAACCCTACCCCGCAGGCCCTGGCCCAGCATATCCATCAGCAATCGGGATCCGCCACAGCGGCCCCTACCCCCACCACTACCGACACCTTGGCCGGTTTCCAGACGCACATTCAGTCGAGCCACCCTACCTTTCAGGCGGCCAAAGCCAATGCCTGGAATGCCAACGACAAGAGCAAGCTGGTGCAAGAGGTACTGCGCATGGTAAACGACGGCCGCCGCAACCCCTACAGCAAGGTGCTGCGCACGGGGAGTGCTACCCGCGGGCTGGTGGGCGACGCCTACAACACGGACGAGCAAGAGGCCATCATCTGGACCACCAACTTGTATCTGGGTCTGAACCGCGACCGGGAAGTCATGCAAGAGGCCTCCTCTGCCTTGGCGCAATTTGGCACGGGCATGGGCACTTCCGCGGCTGCGTCGGGTATGACTAACCAGCACCTGGAATTTGAAACGGAGTTTGCCGACCTGGTGGGCAAGCCCAGTGCATGTTTGTTCCCGACGGGCTACACCGCCAATGTGGGGGCCGTAGCCGGACTGCTAGGTCGCAATGACGTAGTGGTTATCGATCAGCTTTGCCACGCCTCCATCGTGGATGGCGCGCGGCTCTGTGGGGCTACCGTACGTACCTTCCAGCATAACAATGCGGAGGACCTGGCCGCCGTGCTGGAAGCGGAAGTATCGCCTTACCGGACCGTACTGGTAGTTCTGGAAGGGGTATACAGCATGGGTGAAGGCGCGGCCCCGGTGGCTAAGATTGTACGCACGGCCAAAAAGTACAACGCCCTGGTGCTGGTAGACGAAGCCCATTCCTTTGGCTTCTATGGAGAAGGCGGTGCGGGTATCTGTGCCGAGCAAGGGGTGACGGAGGAGGTGGACTTCATCATGACCACCTTGAGTAAGTCGCTGGGTAGCCTGGGCGGCGTGGTGGCCGCCAGTCAGGAACACGTAGACCTGCTTAAGTCCTCCTCGCGGGCTTACATCTTCCAGGCCTCGGTAAGTCCGGCAGACATGGCAGCGGCCCTTACGGCCTTGCGCCGTCTGCGGTCAGACGATGCCCTACGCGCACGCCTATGGAGCAACACCCGCTACATGCGCCAGCAGTTCGAGGAGGCGGGGTATGACCTGGGTACGGGCGATGGCCCCATTGTAACTCCTCACTTTAGCAATAAAGACAAGCTGTACGCGATTGTGCAGAATCTGCTGCAGCAGGGTGTGCAAACCTCGGCGGTTACCTATCCCATCGTGGAACCGGGCCGGGGCCGCTTGCGCCTCATATGTTCGGCCGCCCATACCCGGGAGGACATTGACAAAACGCTAGCGGCGCTTATAGCCGCGGAGCGGGAAGTAGATGCCCAAATGGCCATTCCGGGCACCGAAGCCAAGGATACCCACGTAACGGAGGCGGATCGGGTAGACTGGGCGCAGGCGTTTGGCACCTACCTCACGGAATGGATTGCCGAGTCGGATGCTCTTATCCCCGACCTGGCCATTTCGGTTCGGGTCCCGAATCAGGAGCAGGCCATACAGCTGGTAATCAGCGAGGGCAAGGTGAACATGAGCACCACATCGGTAGAGCTCCCCACCTGTGAGCTGCTGTTCACGGATCGTGAGGCTTTTATTGCTTTGCAAACCTCCGACGTACAAGGCCTGCTAGCCAGCATTAGCCAGGGCACCTGTAAGCTGAAGGGCCAGGTAGAGGCCTTTATCTGGTTGTTTGCCCGGTTGGTAGAGCAAGGCACCACCACGGCCAGAACCGAGGTGGTCAAGGAAGAATTGGAGGCGATGGCCTTGTAAGGTCAATTTTCCAACTAAGATGAGGAAACGGGCGGCGCAAGCTGCCCGTTTTTTTGTTGTGCGGCCTTGTGAAACGGTAAATGCCTGGGGTGAAAAAGGGAACCACAGGGCACCAAGTAGACACAGAGGAAGCAGAGGTTTTAATGGAGGGCGGAAGTAACTCCCACCCGAGTGGGATGTAGGCTAAATAATTGCCTAGTTTTTCAGTCGCGTAGCGACCTAGGAATTGTAGCCTGGCTCCTTTAGGGCCAGGAATGATGAATCCTATAATTTATTAAAGTGCCGTAGGCACGAAAGCCTACCCCTTTAAATATCTTCCAGAAGATATTCCTCCTGAAATGGTATGTCAAACTTGGTGAGAAAATCCCTGTATTCGTCCTGAAAGGTCCGTTTCTGATGGTGCTGTTTTTGATTAGCTACATAACTATAAACCGATTCCATTTGAGATCGTGCGTAGGAAAACGCACCGTATCCTGATTGCCATTGAAATTTAGAATTGCAATACCCTTTATCATTCACCCATTTTGAACTATTGCCTTTCACTAATTGCATACATTTTGAAATTGATTGATTTGGGTTCAAGCCAAAAAATAAATGGATATGATTATCCATTCCGTTAATTATGATGGGAGAATGCCCTTCCTGCTTTAGGATTCCTCCCATGTAGGCATGTAGCTCCTTTTCCCAAGAGGGTGCAATTCGGGCCTCCCGGTTCTTAATGGCAAAGACAGCTTGAATATAGATTTGGGTGTGCGTATTGGCCATGGTTAAAATCTTTTTTTCTAATCTAAACAATGGTTCTCTTTTGGTGATTTAATTACGCCGCCGCTACGCGGCTAAATATTGATTATTCCTTTGGTACCCGGCTTAAAAGCCGAGCCTACAATTACTTAGTCGCTACGCGACACGGGGCAAAAGGCCTAGACCTTAGGGGGAGTAGCCTAGTTTGTGTAAAAGGGGAACCACAGAGGGCGCCAAGTAGGCACAGAGGAATCAAAGGTTTTAATGGAGGATTAAACTTTTGGTTGCTGAGCAGTGGGTGGGGTGGCGAAATAATCCTGCCAGGTCATGCTGAGCGATAGCGAAGTACCTTGGTGGCGACTGCTAATACATTTTTTGGGAGTGGCAAAGTACCTGGGCCTTAGGGGATAGTCTAGTTTCGGGCGGAAGTAACTTCCACCCGAGTGGGGGAACCACAGAGGGCGCCAAGTAGGCACAGAGGAAGCAGAGGTTTTAATTTAAAATTAAACTTTTGGTTTCTGAGTTGAGGGTGGGGTGGCTAAGTGATCCTTCCAGGTCATGCTGAATCATAGCGAAGTACCTTGGTGGCGACTGCTAATACGTTTTATGGGAGTGGAAAAGTGCCTAGGCCTTAGGGGGTAGCCTAGTTTCGGGCGGAAGTAACTTCCACCCTAGTGGGGTGGGTTATGGCAAATTTGGCCCATTGTTCCTCTGGGAATTTTCGGGTTGGGGGTAAGGCTAGGTAAAACGTTCCCCGATGAGCGCGCAGCGCTATTTATGAACCTATACCAAGCCTGCGAACCACGGCCAACCCACCTTGGCTGCGGCTCTTCGTTTAGTCGATCATTTCACAAAAATACTTTTGGCAATAGGTGCAGCAGTGAGGGTGTCTTTTTCGGGCGGAAATAACTTCCGCCCGAGTGGGGCACCTCTTCCTTAGGGATTGGGGTGTGTTGCCAATCCGGGGAGTCACAGAAAAATCACACGCACCTCGCAATTGCGGCTGAATGTGATTAAATAGGCTGTGTGAGTCACCAAAAGAACACAAGGCACGATGGGATGAGGATCAGCCTCTACCTTCTGCTGCTGGGGATGGGGACGCTGGGCTGTACGGACCGTGGCCAAAGCCAGGAAGCCAGTGAGCCAGACCCTATGCTGTGGTACGAAGGCCTGAAACTGTATGACACCAAGGCCAATCTACTAGCGGTATTGGGGGAGCCGGACGACATTACGGTGCAGGAAACCACACAAGTGAACCAAGGGGGTATGCTAGAGGATTTGGCTACGGCTGACTCGACGTGGAAAAAAGCTGGACCGGTGATTCGGTATGAGTACTACCACTATTCGCTAGGCAAGGGTGCGATGGAGTTTGTGGTTGGTGAGGATTCGGCCTTTGTGATGAATATCGACCTGCCGGGATCTGGCATCGAAATAGTATACAGAAACAAGACCCTCACCAGTGCCACGGAATTTGCAGAACTGGCGGATTGGCCTGAATTTACTGCTGGAACGAAAACGGAGCCGGATGGGACTCAATATGAACTGCTGCAATTTGACAAGCCCATAGTGGAGCACACACCGGATGCTTATCTGATTGATTTTTATGA
>JBCBHI010000520.1:0-4289 GCA_038525885.1 Bacteroidota bacterium | reverse complement strand
GATGATTTGCTCGCGCAATACCATCTGGCCCGGACGAATACACCACTGTCTGAAGTATCACCGGAGCTCCACTACACAGATTACGCAGTCTGGCATCTCCATCAGCTTCAAACGGATAGCCAGGCTCATCAAGACTTTTGGCTGGACTATCTCCGTGGAGGTATTCCCGATTTTAAATTCCCCTACCGCACGCAAGACCTTGAACCACAGGGCCTTTTCGCAGGGCAGACCCTGGAGTTTACCATTCCCAAAGCACTCTCGCAGAAACTACGAGCGCGAGCGGCAAGCCAACAGATTACCCTTCAAAGTGCCCTTTTGGGAGTATACAGCCACTTGCTCCATCAGGTTACCGAGCAGGATCGACTCGCAATCGGTATTGCGACGGCGGGTCGGGAGCACCCTCAGCTGGAAAATATGATTGGGGTGTTCGTCAACTTCCTGCCCCTCATCAGTGAACTTACCCCTGATAATGATCCCGTTGACCATATCCGCCAATTGGCCAGCCAGGTCGCTACGCTCAATGAGCATGGCACCTACCCGGTAGAACAGTTGCTGGATCAGTTACACTTCGGGGATCCACAACAAACCCAGCTGTACGATACCGCTCTTATTTACCATACTGAGCAGAGCTACCGAGTGCTCAAAGAAAAGTTGCAACCTGAGCTTCGGGTATCTACCCTTCCGTATGCCAAGCAACATGCGACCCTGCCCTTTAAACTCGATGTGTTTGAGACCCGGCAAGAGGGGCCTTTGCACGGAGCCCTAGAATATGCTACCAACCGGCTGACAGCTGACTTAGCGAAGCAACTCGTGCAGGCCTTTGTCCATTTGCTGGAAATATGGACGGAAGTGGAAACAGGTGCCTTACCCGTCCGTCAGGAGATGACATCCCTTGCCCCATCACTGCTGGGTAAAGGAGTAGGAAACTCCCAAGATCCTGTGCAGGTCATTGCTTCATTCACGGCCGATTCCCTGGTTCCCTACCTTCAAGCCTACGCGTCCATTGCGCAATTGGACCTACAGGTTCGCGTAGCCCCTTATCACCAGGTGGTTCAAACCATCCATCGGGGCCAAAATCATGCCTTCCAGATATTGGCCGTTCGGTTCGAGGATTACCTTCTCAATCATCAAGGTTCAATTGCCGAAAAGCAGGCATTGCTCAGGGACATTTTTTGGCGCAGCTGCAAGAGGCTGTATTGGGTGTAGCCCCTACAAAAGGCCAATGGATTGTGGCCTTATTCCCGGTGGCGGACGCAGATTTCCCGGCCGAATTGCAAACCGTGCTTGCGGAAGTTTACCAACAATGGCAGGCCTTTGCGGAAAAGCATCTGCAATTAGTAGACCTACGAGCACTACCCCGCCTGTATGCTCTGGCGGAAGTACACGATTCCCTCAGGCTAGACATGGCCCACATCCCCTACACTGAGGAGTTCTTTGCCGTGGCTGGCGTAGGGATGGTTAGAAAAATGACTGCCTACCGCGCAAAACCGCTCAAAGTGATCGCGGTAGACTGCGACAATACCCTTTGGGACGGAGTATGTGGCGAGGTGGGACACCAGGGGATTCGCTTCACCGAGGCGAACCTGACCCTGCAACGGTTTCTGATCCAGAAACAGCGCGAGGGCTTTCTTATCGTATTGGCCAGCAAGAATAGCGAGGCCGATGTCTGGGCGGTATTTGACCAGCGGGCGGATATGCTCCTTACCCGGGATATGATCACCGACTGGCGTATCAACTGGCTGCCCAAGTCCGAGAATCTGCTCAACCTGGCCCAGGAGCTAAGTCTGGGCATATCAAGCTTTGTCTTCATAGACGACAATCCGGTAGAATGCCTCGAAGTGTTGGCCCATGTGCTGGATGTCCTCACCCTTCCCTTTCCAAAGACGGAGTCCGCCTTGGCTGTGGAACAAATGCTGTTTCAGATCTGGGGCTTAGACAAATGGAAGGTAACCCAAGAAGATCAGCAACGCACCCAACTGTATCAGGAGGAGCGCAGCCGTAAGCAAGTGCAGCAAGCGGTGGCTTCTGAAACGGATTTCCTGGCGCGCTTGCAGTTGCGGGTGAGTATCCATGAAGCTACCCATGAGGAGGTAGAGCGGGTTTCGCAGCTCACCTATCGAACCAATCAGTTCAACGTTTCGCAGAAACGCAGGTCGGTAGAGGAAATCATGCACCTACCGCAGGAGCATAAAGGCACTTGGGTAGTAGAAGCGGAGGATCAATACGGGCATTATGGGATTATCGGGGTGGTGATTGCGGAACCTCAGGGAGACACACTCGTCTTCGATACCTTCCTGATGAGCTGCCGGGCCCTTGGCCGAACCATCGAAGATGCGGTGGTTTACCACCTCGGCCAGTGGGCACAAAGTCAAGGCCTTACCCGGATCAGCATCCCTTTTGTACCCACTGACCGAAATGAACCCGCTAGGTTATTTCTAAACCGGGTATTTCAGGAAACCACCACGGAATCACACACTGAATATCAGCAGGATATCGAGCGGCTAAAGACTGCAGAACATATCACTGTACTATTTCAGGACCCGCTGCCCAGCGTAGTGTCTACTCCTGAACCAGCAGAAAAGGCTGTACCTGTGGGCTTCGCGCAATTGGAGACAAGCATCCCGGAATCCACCGAGATTGCCACTGCCTACACCATCCCCGATGCTATTTGGGCCTTGGCTACCGAAGGTAAACAGGCTGCGAATTATCGGCACTTCCAATACCTAACTGCCTCAGCCCTTCAAGCCCTGGCGGGCACGCAGGTTGCGGATAATGACCAAACAGCCACGCAAACGGCACTGGAACGATTGGCCGTCCTATTTCAAGGAGTGCTAGGGCATCAAGACATCCCCTCCGATGCGGATTTCTTTTCGCTAGGAGGACATAGCCTGGGGGCCACCCGCCTGCTCTCACAAATCCACAAAGAGTTTGGCGTAGCCATTTCCTTGGCCCACTTCTTTCAGCATCCTACCCTGCAAGCAGTACACGATTTTGTGGTCACTGCCACCGCCCAAGCCTACCAAGAGCTCGATGCCTGGGAAGGAGAGGCCTTCCCCTTATCCAAAGCCCAACAGCGCATTTGGATGCTCAGCCAGATGCGCGGAGGAAACCAAGCCTACTTGCTGCCCGCCCTGCTGGAACTTGCTGGCGGGTATGATCAGGAGAGATTGCAGCAGGCATTCACCCAGGTGATTCGCCGACACGAGAACTTGCGCACCCGGCTCCAGGTGGTTCCGGGCGAGGTTTTCCCGCAGCAAGTGGTGATGCCACCCACAGAGGTTGATTTCAGTCTAGACCTTCACTCGGCAGCCGATGGCGAGACAGCCCAAAGTCAGGTAGAAACCTTGCTAGCCCAACCGATCAGCCTCACGGAATGGCCAGCCTTTCGTGCGCACCTGATCCGGCAACCTGAAGGGCCAGATTGGATGCTGTTCACGATTCACCATTTCTTGGCCGACGGCTGGTCCCTTCGCCAGATTGCGCAGGAGGTAGTGGAGGTCTATCGGAAACTGGCTCAAGCTTCCCAATGGCAGGCCCAACCTGCGCCTTTCCAATACCGCCATTTTGTGGCTTGGGAAAAGGCCTTGCCAGAGCAGAGCCACTACCAGCAAAGCCGGGACTACTGGCTTCAAATCTATGGGAAGGGGTTGCTTCCCCAGACCTTTTTGAAAATGCCAGGAGGGTCTTCGGCAGCAGCTGGCCGGGGCGGCATGCTGCCGGTTTCAGGTTTACTGAGCCTACCAGAGCTAACCGCACGGGCCAAAGCATCGCAGGTTAGCCCCTTTGTGTACTTGCTTACGGGGGTGCAGCTCTTTCTGGGGCAGTACTTGCAGCAGCCCACCACTACCGTGGGTACCGTGGTGGCGGGCCGCGACCGTTGGGAGTTCCGCGATCAGGTGGGCTTGTTTGTGAATACCGTTTTACTACACCATGTACAAGACGGCCATCAGACGTTCGAACAACACCTGCAGCAGGCAAAAGCGAACATGCTGGCCGCCTACGCCCATCAGTCCTTCAGCTACTATGATTTGGTAGAGGAATTACACCGTCAGGGGGAGACTCAAGTACCCGAGCTCCATATCATGGTCATCTTCAATGAGTTTTCTGTGGATCAGTTGATTCTTGATGATGGGGTGGGAGTTAAGATCACGCCCATTCAGGAATCCCACAGCCGGTTCGATCTCTCCTTCAACTATTCCCAAACGGATGCTAACCTCTCGCTGGAGCTGCATTACAATGCGGCCGTGTTTAGCCCAGAAGAAATAGAAGATTTTGCCAAACGCTATCTT
>JBCBHI010000519.1:0-4302 GCA_038525885.1 Bacteroidota bacterium | reverse complement strand
GCCAACGACCCCGAAGCCCGCCGCCGTTATCTGGGCGAAAGCTTCGAGCTCAAACGCAAGGTGAGAACCTCAGCCCCCAAAACCCAAGAACCTCAAGCAGAAGCATAAGTGGCCGGCCTAGACCTCATCAACTCCATAGGAACGTGGGTGATGAAAAAGCGCATCCACCAGATAGAGCTTTTTCTCAAGTACCCGCATGAGGTCCAGCTGGATACCTTCCGCAAACTTATTCACGAGGCACGCGATACTGAGTTCGGGCGCAAGTACGAATACGCCACCATCGATACGGTGGAGAAATACCGCGAACGCGTACCCTTGCAGTCCTACGAGGACATTGTACCCTATGTAGAACGACTCATGCGCGGCGAGCAGAATATCCTGTGGTCTTCCGAGATCAAGTGGTTCTCCAAGAGCAGCGGTACTACCAATGCCCGTAGCAAATTCATTCCCGTTTCTTACGAAGCCCTGGAAACCAGCCATTTTGCCGGTGGCAAAGACCTGATTTCCATCCACGTCAATAACTACGAGGGGTCTCGTCTGTTCTCCGGCAAGAACCTCTCCATCGGAGGCAGCTCCCAGCTCAACCCCTTCGATGAAGAACACGGAGATAGCTACCTGGGAGATGTAAGCGCCGTAATCACCAAAAACCTACCCCTCTGGGTGCAGGTTATCCGCACGCCCAACCTCGAAATCGCACTCATGGACGAGTGGGAATCCAAAATCGAGGCCATGGCCAATTACACCATCGATCAGGATGTAGTCTCCATGAGCGGGGTACCCACCTGGACCTTGGTGCTCTTGCAGCGGCTCCTGGAAATGAAAGGCTGCGATTCCATACTCGATGTTTGGCCCAATCTGGAACTGTTCGCCCACGGCGCCGTTTCCTTTACACCTTATCGGTCGCTGTTCAAGGAACTCATCCCCTCAGACCGAATGGACTACCTGGAAACCTATAATGCCTCAGAGGGCTTTTTCGGTTTGCAGGACCAGCCCAACAGCGACGAGCTGCTTTTGATGCTGGACTACGGCATATATTATGAGTTCATCCCCATGAGCGAATGGGGCAAAGAAAACCCCGAAACTATTGGGCTGGATAAGGTAGAGAAGGGCAAAAACTACGCCTTGGTCATCTCTACCAACGCGGGCCTCTGGCGCTACCTCATCGGAGATACCATCCGGTTTACCTCTATCAATCCCTACCGCATCCACATCAGCGGTCGCACCAAGCATTTCATCAACGCCTTTGGTGAAGAGGTGATCGTAGAAAACGCCGAAACGGCCATCACCCGAGCTTGCGAGGCCACTGGCGCTACGCTCGACAACTTTACAGCGGCACCCCGCTACTTGGGGCAAGGCAAAAAGGGCGGCCACGAGTGGGTCATCGAATTTCAACGCATGCCCGACGATCTTCATCGTTTCCGCACCCTGCTCGACGAAACCCTGCGCGAAGTCAACTCCGATTACGATGCCAAACGCCACCGCGACATTGCCCTGGAAGCACCCGTGGTGCATGCCGTCACGCAGGGCACTTTTTACGAATGGATGCGCAAACGCGGCAAACTAGGCGGTCAGAACAAAGTACCCCGCCTATCCAACACCCGCGAATACCTAGACGATCTACTAGAGATGATCGATAGCCAAGGCCGTCGGTTAGAACAAGTTTAGGGTAGCCTCCCTTTTCACTTCACTAATTTTTTTGGGCGTGCCTCCCCATGGCCCCTTCGGGTCATCGCACTGCGTGCGCCTCAGGGCCCAAGGGGGAGTCGGGCCGGCAGCACTCGCCTGCCAACGCCAAACCAGCAGCGGGCTCAAACAAAGCTTTCGTCCCTCACGCGAAGGTAGAGCTATCGACAGCCAGGAGGCTGTTGCGGGTTGCCGTCACGAGGTGGGAACCTAGCGACAGGTTTTAGAACAAGTTAGTATGATTAGATTATCTCGCCGTTGTTAGTGTTTTAGGTCCGGTAGGACCGCCACCAACAACCAAAGCTCACAGACTAGCCTATCGCCAGCCTCCTGACTGGTGATCGCCGATGGCGTTAGCTTGTAGCTAACAGGCCGTAAGGCCTCCAAACCCGCTCACCTTCCCTTCCGCCTAACAATTTGGGTTTCCATCAACAACCAAGTCCCCTGCTAGACAGCCTGGAGGCTGTTTCAGGTTGCTGTCACGAGGTGAGAACCTCGCGACAGTTTTACGACAGATTCAAGTGTTGAGGTTAACTCGCCGTTGTTGTTGTATAAAGTCTGGTAGAGCCGCCGGGCAACTTTCACGAAGCTTTGAGGCTGATATTCCTAATGTCAAAACCCTGAATTATCCCCAAAACAAAAAAAGCTCCCCGAAGGAAGCTTTTAAAAGGATGTATGGTGCTTAGATACAAGGAGGGCCAGGGATGAAAGTACATCCAGGACCTGGGTTGGGGTAGCAGCATGACAATGCAGGATCACAGCAAGGTCTTGGTCTTGGACCCCAGCCACCGCGAACTTGAGATTGAGACTCTTTGTTGAGCACCTTCGCTCCAGCGATTGATTTCAAATTGTTAAACATCTTCTTGTTTGTTTTAGAGAGTTATTAGGTTCCTGAACAGTTAGCGACACTCAGGAATGTGCGTCGTATTGTCTTTATGCCTCGGCTACGGGTGCAGGCTCAGCAAACTCCTCGGCTTGAGGATCATAAGTGGCAGTAACTTGCAATAGGAGGGGCAAATCTTCCGTGTGATAGGGGAGGTCCAGTAGCACATCGCCCAAAAAGGTAATGGGCGTATACATCAACGTGCGGTCTACGCACCATTGCCGATGCTCTTTCAGCCAAACCATGGCCTCCTCTTCTTTGGCCGATTCGGCGGGAAACTGCTCTAGCCAACTGTCTTTCTCCCCACCATCAAACCAAGCGACCAGAGCTTTCCACCCGTAATCACTGGATAGCAAAAAGCAGGCAATCATACGCCTGGCCAGCACATATGCTTCATGCTTGGGGTCATCGGGCACCAGGAAAATCATGCGGAGTTGCATGTCAAAACGCCCTTCCTCTATGAGTTGGCGATACACTTTGAAGGTATCTGAGCAATACCCACAGAGAGGATTGATAACCGAGGTGATAGAATTGGGAGTATTTTCAGTCCCAAACAGCATCTGGTAGTTGGCCAGGGGAGCATAGGTTACTTGCGGATTTTGCGCGATGAGGAAATCTCGCAGGGCAGGGTCTCGTTTAAAGGCCAACAGAGAAATTTCCTGTTTGTGCAGGCTCTTGCGCAGTTGCATGGCACTCCTTTGGTGTCTCCATACCAAAGCGGCTACCACCGCTGCAGCAGCCAAACCACCCCAATAAGTAGGCACCAACCATTCGCCACCCTGTGGCATGGCAAATAACAGTGCCCACTGCGCCAGCATAACCAAGGACAAGGTGAGGCAAAGGGCGCACCACTTGCGCAGAACCAAGGCCTGAGCACCCCAAGACAACAGAATAACGGGTAAGCTTGCCCAGGTCAGTAGAGTCAATGGGCCACCACCAAAACCAAAGGCGAGCTGTGCCAGTACCAAAGCCCCAAAATATCCAATGGCTAAATCCGTGAGGGTGAGGCCAAAAGGGAGCTTACTCTGCGAGGAATTGAGCACTTGAGAACAGGAGGAGGTAGCCGTATTTTGCCCGCCACCACATATTCTCTGTCCCAACCAAGTACTTTCGGCATAGGATTCTTTACCCAGCGTGTAGGCTACACCCAAACCAAGAAAGGACAGAGCAAAATACAAGGCGGATACCCAGTGGAGTTGCTCGGCATTGTTCAGCCACCATATTCCTAAAATAGCCAACACCCCTAGGGTAGGTACCAAAGGGACCCTAAGTCGACTGCGTACTTTCGACTGTTCATCCACCGCCACAATGATCCCCGTCCAAATTTCGGAGAATTCATCTACGGTGGATTGATGCCGTTTTCCCTTATCCGTGAAGTAGCGTACGTTCTGGCCTTTTTTCTCTACCCGCACGAAGGCTTCCCCTTCTTCTGTAGAGTGGATTTGAGCCATAAACCCAGAAGGCAACTCTCCCCAGGATTCCTTAGGGATAGAAAGCGCCAAGTTTTCAATGTTGAAATAGTCCAGGCTATCCGTTATGGCCCGCAAACTGGGGAATTCCGGGTGGCTATGCAGTTGCCCATGTATTTGATGTTCCGAATAGCGAGAATACCCATTCCGAACCAATAGTTGGTGGAGCAGTTTTTCCATCCTTTATAGTCTGTAATAAGCCTGGGTTGCAACAGGCTTTTAGTGGTTTTAGTATCTCAATAGGTGTATTGTTTTCTAACACCTACT
>JBCBHI010000518.1:0-4306 GCA_038525885.1 Bacteroidota bacterium | reverse complement strand
CAGCGGAGAAATTCCGTCTTCGGGTAGTTTTTTCCAGGGTATCAACAATGCATACGATTCCCAATGGGACCAGTCCGTAACCTATACCCTTTCAGAACCCTACAATGCCTATCAGTGGTTTGCCGCCAAACAAGTGCTCACTGACAAGGCAGATTCCGTTCGGGTGCACGTCACCACCCCTTCTCATTTGCAAGTGGCTTCCAACGGTATCCGGCAAGAACCCGAAATCATAGATGAAGCACGCGTCACCCACAAGTGGGAAAGCCACTATCCCATTGCCTACTATCTCATCAGTATGACCATTGGGGAATACCAGGAGTATAACTTCACCGTAGAGCCAGAAGGGGAGGAGCCGATTTTCGTTCAAAATTTCATCTATGATAATCCAGGGGCCTTGGATTTCTATAAGGTCGATATGGACCAGACCGTCGAAATGATGGAATTGTTCTCTGAGTTATTCGGGGCGTATCCTTTTAGTGGCGAAAAATACGGGCACGTCTTGGCTCCCTTCGGCGGTGGCATGGAACACCAAACCATGTCCCTCATGGGCAATTTCAATTTCACCTTGATTGCCCACGAACTCGGGCACCAGTGGTTTGGTGATTATGTTACTTGTGGCACCTGGCAGGACATCTGGATCAATGAAGGATTTGCCCGGTACTCGGAGTACCTGGCCATTGAGAAGTTGTTCAACCGGGGAACTGCCGAAGAATGGCGGCAAGATGACCTGGACAGAATTCTCTCTGAAACAGGAGGTTCCGTTTACGTACCCGAAAGTGGGGCGAATTCGCCTTCACGAATTTTCGACTTCCGGCTAACCTATAGCAAGGGGGGTCAGCTCGTTCATATGCTCCGGCACGAGATCAATGATGACGAGGTGTTTTTCGAAGTGCTGCAGGCCCTGGCCAGTCGGCAAGCCTTTGCCACCAGCACCGGAGATGAATTTGTGGATATTCTCAATGAAGTGACGGGACAGGATTTCACCTGGTTTTTTGACCAATGGTACTATGGTGGTGGACATCCCGTGTACGATATCACTTGGCAAGATGGATCGGATACGGTTTGGATCCAGGCTGATCAGGTAGGTAGTTTCGTAGGCGCTCCCTTCTTTCAAGGCACCTTGCCTTTTCGCCTCACGCTCGAGGATGGTAGCGAGGAAGTGGTTCGGGTTTTTCAATCCGAAAACCATCAGCAATTTGCCATCCCCGTTTCCAATCGGGTAACCGATGTGGAGTTCGATGAAGAAAATTGGATTCTGAAAGAAGTCAATTCCGTTCGCCGAGGCGGCGTAGTAGGCATCCCCATAGAATACCGTGCCTCCGCCAAACTGTACCCTCAGCCAGCCACGGGGGGCTACGCCCATTTAGAGGGAATTTCAAAGCTCAGCCGAATCCAGGTAATCGATCTGCAAGGCAGAGTACATTCGGTTTCCACCACCCAAGAAGGAGATCACTGGCGAATTGATCTGTCTCAGTTGCAGGCGGGACTGTACCAACTTCGGGTGGAAGACGAATTGGGTGGCGTGACATTACCCTTGGTAGTAAGATAACCCTCCGTACTTTCAAGAGATTTTAGCAGGGCTATCGGGTATCCATAAGATATGGATTACCCAACGGCCCTTATTGAGCTTTCCATTCTCCTCTTCATTCTGGAAATTCGCAGCTCATGAAAAAGCTATCTACTTCTGAGCTGAACCGCATTTCCGTAGACGATTTCAAGTCCACGGACAAAATTCCCCTCGTGGTGGTACTGGACAACATCCGGAGTATGCACAACGTAGGGGCAGCGTTCCGCACCGGGGATGCCTTCGCCATCGAGAAAATCTACCTCTGCGGAATCACCGCAAAACCTCCGCATCGCGACATTCAGAAAACCGCCTTGGGTGCTCAAGACTCGGTAGCTTGGGAATACACCGCTACCACTTCGGAAGCCTTGGAACAACTGAAGGCGGAAGACTTCACCATTTGCATCATCGAGCAAACCGACCAGAGCGTCCTGCTCAACGATTTCCAATTCGAGTCGGGCAAGAAATACGCGGTGGTATTTGGCAACGAAGCTTTTGGGGTAGAAGATGCCGTTTTGCCTCTAGCGGATGTCGCATTGGAAATTCCGCAATTCGGAACCAAGCATAGTCTCAATGTAAGCGTGTGCCTGGGGGTAGTATTGTGGGAAGCCGTCAAAGGTTTACGATAAGCCAGGCTTGCCGCCTGCATTTGGGTTCTTTGCAATCCCTCCCATCTCTATCAAACAACAAGGAAAACTCTCTGGGGATAATCTCTTTCGGCTCAAGTTTCTTTCCTAGCCTCCAGATATGGTTTATCCAACTACTCAGAGGTGGTGGTTTGCCTTCCGAATTCTTAAGTATCTGATTTACAGATATTTATCAATCACTCATATTCCCACAAGTGCGTACTGAGCCATTTGGCTTCCCAGATGTTAAAAATCCGACACCCAAAATTGGAAAAACAGGCCCTGAGAATCGCCCAGAGAGATACTTGCTACACCATGGGGCAGGTCGTTCTGCTCTTATCGCCTTTATTTCGTTATATCTTTAGTCAGATCATAAATTCCGTGCGGCCGAAGTAATGCCCGGATAGCTGCTCTCCATTTTCGATCTATTCTTGGTTTTCCGATCCTTCTTAGTAACGGTCTTCAGTGGACCCGTAGAATTGCGGTGGAAAATGAAAACCAATAGAGGGCCCAACAAGGGAACTAACCAAAGCACTCGAAAATGTAACCGCTTCCTGGCGGGTTTGTAGTAGGTGGTCTTTCTAATTCGGAAGTGAAGAGCAATGGCACACCAAAGATGGCCCAACAATAGGGCAAGAAAAATATAAATTAGCTGGTACATAACTAAAAGACGATGAGAAGGTCCCCTCAGTTTATACACAAAGAGACCTTCAAAAAGTCTTATTTCAAGTAAGGGGTAATGTTTAGGTATTGATAGGTACTTTCTTCAGCACCGTATCAATTACATGACGAGTGTCCACTCCGTCTGCCTCTGCTTCATAGTTGAGCAACAGTCGGTGGTTTAGCACATCCTGGGCCACATCCTTAATATCCTCAGGGAGTACATAGTCGCGCTCGTCCATATAGGCCACTGCTTTAGCGGCCAAGTTCAAGTTGATACTTGCCCTAGGCGATACTCCGAATTGGATGTACTGGGCCTCATCCAACAAACCGTAGTCCTTGGGCTGCCGGGTGGCAAATACCAATTCTATGATATACCGCTCCAGCGATTCGCTGATGCTCACTGCATTGATTTCCTTGCGGATATCAAAAATGTCCTCTTTGGTGAGAATAGTATCCAGCGTATGCTCGGCCGTCAGGTTAGACATCCGGCGCATAACTTCCAGCTCCTCTTCTTTGGTAGGGTAGTCCACGTAGACTTTCATCATGAAACGGTCTACCTGAGCTTCGGGTAGGGGATAGGTACCTTCCTGGTCTACTGGGTTCTGGGTAGCCAACACCAAAAAGGGTCGGTCCAGTCCAAAGGTAGTTTCGCCAATGGTTACCTGCTTTTCCTGCATACTTTCCAGCAGGGCAGACTGTACCTTGGCCGGAGATCGGTTCACTTCGTCCGCCAAAATCAGGTTGGCGAAAATGGGACCTTTCTTCACCTCAAATTTTGAGGTTTGCTGGTTGTAGATCATCGTACCGATGAGGTCCGCCGGCAATAGGTCAGGGGTGAACTGAATCCGTTGAAAATCCAGGTGCAGTACATTGGCAAGGGTATTCACGGTTAGGGTTTTTGCCAGACCTGGCACCCCTTCCAGCAAAATATGCCCTTGGGTAAACAAACCCACAAGTAGCCGATTGATCATGTGCTCCTGACCTACAACTACTTTACCTACTTCTGTAACTACCTGACGAATTTTTGCTTGATGCTCTGCCATGGCATCGCGCTGTAAAGCCGGTGCGTTTTCCTCACTCATACGGTTGATCCAAATAGCGGTTATCGGGCAGCAAGTATAAAAAAATTCGCCCGTTTCCAGGCGAATCGTTTTGAATTCGGTAGGGGGCAAGGATGAATGCCTACACGGGACCGTTATTGGTAAATCTCATCAATCACCGCTGCATTATGCTCCAGAATTATCTTGCGGCGGAGCGACAGTTTCGCTGTCATTTCGCCCTTATCTACAGAAAATTCCTCTGGCAGGATCGCAAACTTCTTTACCTTCTCCCATTGGGCAAATTCCGAGTTAGCTTTCTCCACCTCCCGGTCAAATTTATCTTTCACCTCCGCCTTAGCCAGTAGGTCTGCATCGTCTTTGAAACTGATTCCCTTTATTTCGGCCCATTCTTT
>JBCBHI010000517.1:0-4321 GCA_038525885.1 Bacteroidota bacterium | reverse complement strand
TACGCCACTTCCAGTAACGGCTACGGTGTTGCTTTGCTCCCCAGAGGTATGGCGGATATCCCCGCTGAAATCGCCTAACGTAGCGGGTGCAAAACGCACGAAAATGGTGGTAGACTCTACCGTGCCCAATTCATTGATAGGGGCGACCAGCCCTTGACCAAAGCCTTCTTCTTGATCAAACGAGATCTCAAACCCTGCGGGGGCCAGGATATCTATACTCGCTGTAAGTTGGTAGCCTTCCAACTTGTAGCTTAGCACTTGAGCAGAGATTCCTCCCGTAAGTACCTGACCAAAGGAAGCCAAAGCATCAGTAGAGGTGATGATCTCGGTTTCGTTGTGGATGGCTTCGCCGCTTACCGCTACGCGCTCGGTAAGGGCACCCGACTCATGCAATATATCCCCGCTAAACAGCCCGTTGGTAGCAGGGGCGAACTGCACCAAGAGGGTCCTCTCTGCAATAGATCCATCCTCTGTTGGTGCCAGCACAATGTTGTTCCCATAAATAGGAGCGTCACCGTCTACGGCGATCAGAAAGCCCGAAGGTGGCCTAATGGACAACTGCTCGGTTAGGTTGAAGGCAGAGACCGTATAGCTCTGGGGTTCTCGGCTGTGGTCCACGCCAAAATCGACCACGCCCAAGTCTGGGAATTGATTTCTGGATACGACAATGGTGGGCTCGGTGGTCATAATGCCAATACCACTCAGGGCTACCTGCGCTTGGGTAGCGCCAGAGCTATGCGTGATGGCACCCGAAATGAACCCTGTTTGGGTTGGGCTGAACCGGACGAACACTTGGGTTTGCTGCAGAACCCCTTCGGCGACATTGAGGATTATCAAGTCTGTGAAGGTGTCCTCATCCGAGGATAGTGACAGCTGAAAACCCGAAGTAGCCTCTATCCTTACATTCTCGGTAAGGTTGCTGCCGGATACAGAGTAGATAAACGAGGAACTGGAAACCTCTCCCAAAACTACCTGACCAAAGTCACCCAAATCGGTAGTGGAAACCGAAATGGTGGGTTGGTCTGCGGCTACGGCCGTGCCGGATACATCTAAACTTTGGACACCAAATCCTTCGTGTAGATGAATGATTTGAGATTCTTTCCTACCGGATGTACGGGGAGAAAAGCGCACAAAAATCTCTTGGTTCGTAATGCGGCCCTCACTATCTGGGTCCACAATTATGTCACCTTGGGTGGCAAAATCCTCGCTCAGGGAAATCTCAAAGTCATCGGCCGGATTGATTTGCAAAGACCCCGTAATCTGGTAGGCATCGAAGGTATAACTGAGCGGAGCGGAGGTCTGGCCTTCCTGGGTATCCGGGAACCTCAGTTCGGCAATGCTTAATACTACGGTGGGGCCACTGGGTTCGCGAATAGTACTTCGGAACCACAGAGTACGTGTAAGGGCCCCAGCAGAAGAGAAAGTCAACTTTTTGTTGAATTCGCCCACCTCCGTGATGCGGATGCGGACATTGATGGTGGTATTGAGTATGCTACCCTCGGTAGGTTCTAGGGATGCCTGCTGGCTGTAGGTATTACCACCATCCAGAGAGATTTCCACATCGGGGGACTCCGAGGTGATGGTTAGGGCTTCCGTAAGACTTTCGGCAGAGAAGGTGGTTCGCATAATGCTTTGATCCCCCAGGTCCAACCCTCCAAAACTATTGGTCTGCTGTTCCAGAACAATGTTGGGTAGGGTGCCCGTAACTCCTTCTCCGTTTAGGGTGATGAACCGCCCCGAGGAGCCATTGGTGATGTCAAAGTCACCCAATTTGGTTCCGGTAGACCCCGGAGCAAACCGCACAAAGAGCAGGGTAGGGGGTACCGTACCTTGTACATCCGGGGCTAGCTCTAGTTGGTTTAGTGAAGCAAAACCCTCTTCCTTGGTTAGTGAGAACTGGAAATCCTTGTTGTAGGACGTGATACTGATGGCTTCGTTGAGGCCCAGCCCTTCTACTAGTAGGGAATCCCAGGGGGATACGGCTCCAACGGCTACCTCCCCAAAGTCATCCAGCGTACCGTCAATGAACACATTGGGGACGCTGGGGTCGTAAATGCCCGCCGTCCATTCAAGGTTTACTGGCAACCGGGATCCGGTTTCGTGTGCAATCACATCCCGCCCGTTGAATTCAGACACCCTAAGCTCAACGTAGATGGTAGTGGCTGCTACGTTGCCTTCCCCATCCGGGGTTAAGCTAAGTTCCGTAGTAAACCCATCGGTTTCGCTCAAGGAGATAAATACCTGGACCAGGTCTTCACTGCGGATCACGATATCTTCCTCCAGGTATTGCCCTGATACGGTGTAGCTAAAGGAGCGGACATCATTGAGCGGTACTCTGCCAAAGTCAAACGAATCCATGGACAGGGTGATGGTAGGGGGAAATATGCCGTTCCCTTTCACATCCAGGTAGACATCCTCCGAAAATCCTGGAATACTATGCTGGATAGAATCCAAAACCTCTGCCTCGTCTTCCGGCATAAACTCTACGTATACCGTCTCAAAAATATTCCCCTGTTCGTCTAGCGGTAGGTTTAGTTGCGAAGTAAACGTTCCTTCTTCTTCCAGAGATAGCCGAAAATGGTCAGGGGCTGTCAGGGTGATTCCGGTACCTGCAATAGCTTTGCCCCTTAGGTTATATTGGCTGGTGGCGGAGTCACCCACGAACACATCCGTAATGCATATGGGGTTGTTATTGATAGGAAAGATCTCAAAGGAAGGAACCGAATTACCCGCTACACTCAGTTCTACAGGGTCTGTTCCCGCCGTGCTATGCACAATAGCGGATGAAAACTCCTCCTGGGAAGTGGGGCTAAAGCGTGCATATACCGTTACCGTGGTATCTCCATCGCTCACAGACAGGGCAATGCTCTCGGTACTATATCCTTCCGTTTCGGATAAGGAAACCTGAAAGTCAGTAGGGGGAGTGATGGTTAAGTCCCCGGTCAGGTATTTTGTAGTTACCTCATAACTCAGGGCTGTGGAGGTCCCATCCTGCTTCACGTCTTCAAAATCCAGCGAACTTACCGAGGTAGATAGTAAAGGAACGGGTACCTCTCCATCCCCTTGGTAAAAGCCAATATTAGCCCCGTCCGAGGCTGCATCTAGTGCCGGGGAGCCCTCCACCAAATCGAAATTGCTGTCATCAGGATTGGCAAAATCAGGATCTACATCCAGGTTATTCCCTCCGTCCGTAGCATGGGTGAGGGCCCAGTTCGCACTGCCGCCCGAACCCTTCACTATGCTATAGGCTACTGAATTGCTGCCTACGTCATTGAAATAGGTATCCGGGTCCGTGGCATCGTCATACATGATCACGTTGGTCAGGCTGACAGTAATGGTACCGCCCCCGGTCTGCTCATTGTTCCAGATATTCCTGCCATCATCTAATAAAGTAGAATAGTTATTGTAAAACGTGGTCTTGTTGATACTGATGCTAATACTCCCTGCGTTGGTGGTAGTACCCGCTCTGCTGTAAAAAGTACCCCCAAAACAGGCCTGGTTATTCACAAACAGGCATTCTTCAAAACTGGGGTTCACCTCGTATACCAGGCCATCAAAGTTGAGGGCTCCGTTGCCCACTGCACCGCCTCGCACCGCCCGGTTACCAATGAAAGAAACGTTCTTGAACGTAGGATTGGTAACGGCCGAAACGGAAGCGATCACAATGTCATTGTACACCCCTCCGCCCTCAGTAGCGTAGTTATCCTGGAATATTACGTTCTGGATGATGGGCGAGGCATTGTTGGTATTTCCGTGTTGGATGAACATTCCACCGCCTTCTCCCTGGCTATCGTCATTGTTGGCCCCGGTGATGGTAAAACCGTCCAGCAGGGTGTTGCTATTGAAGCCCGTAGAGGAGTTGTCAAAGAGGACAATCCGTTTGGTGTTCTCGCTATTGTCGCCACCACTAGTATCGTCTTGATTGAGGTCTCCGCTCAGGATAGAGGCATTTCTGGAGAAATCCCGGAGGCTGAGCGATTGCTCGGTGATGTTGGTTTCTGTGCCGGCCAACCCTCCAAACAGCTTGACCTCGTTCACCATTTCGAAAGATACATCCCGGTCAGAGGCATGAGGGATATACACCCCCTTGGCTAAGAATATCGTATCCCCAGCTGTGGCTTGGCTTAGGGCACTTTGCAGGTCCGTATAGGCGTTGGCCCAAGTGGAGCCATCGTTGCTACCACTGGCCTCTGCGCTTACGTAGATGATCTGCTGTGCCGTGGCGGTGGTGGGTAAACCGACTGCCATCATTAGGCCCAATGCCGTGAGTAGCAGGTAAGCGGTCGTGAATCGATTCATGGATTGGAGAGCGTTTTGGACT
>JBCBHI010000516.1:0-4325 GCA_038525885.1 Bacteroidota bacterium | reverse complement strand
CCACCGTAGAGCGCTGGCTACGCACGGCACTCGCGCCTTGCATGATGCGGTCGCGGTATTGGTTCATGGTATTGCCAGTGAGCGTACGGGCCGAGTTTTGCCAGGCATTGGAGTCGGCGCTGCTGCTCCCGCTGCTGGTAGACTTGCCCGCTGACACCCCTACAGAGGCACCTACCGCTCCGTTGCCTGCGGCCAGCCCAGCACTCACGGTCATACTCTTGGTGGTAGACTCACTTTCGGTATCGGCCTTGCTTCCGCCTTTGATAGACTCGCCCAGGGCCGTGTGCAAGATATCGGTCACGTCGCGATCACGATCCAGGTGGGCACTCATAGACTCCTCGGCAGAAGTAAGCTCGGTGCGGCTGCCTACCTCCTTGCGGTTCCAGTCAAAGATGGCAATCTGCTTTTTCTGACAAGGGGCTAGGGGCAGGCTATATAGCAGGTCACCCATTGAATAACCGTCCGCTTTCCAGACTTGCTTGAAGTGGAGTAGGTGCCCGTGGGCAATGGTGGTATTTTGAAACAGCGTAGGGGTTTCGTCCCAGTCCACCGGATGATTCCCATTCAGGGCAATGCGCCCTTTGGCTCCATCCGCAAACTGATGTTGGATGTACTGGTACAAGGCTGCAGGGTGGGGAGGGGCCTCTCCGCTATCGGCGTAGAAATGGTCCACCGTGAGCCGCATAAAGTTGTACAGCTCACTCTCGTAGGTGTGCTTCTTGGCGTAGACGTTGAAAAATAGCTCCGCTAACTTCTGCTTGAGCGCGGGGATCGACGTTGCCGGATCGGTAGGTACGGTGGGTTGGGTAAATAACCACCAGCGCTGAATTTCTGCCGTCCAGTCTTGAGCCGCAGGGCTACCGGGGTCTGGCGTACCGTCATCATCCTGGCTGGGGTCCAAACCCATCACCGAAGTCTCAATGAACTGCCGGAAGACCCACGGGTCGGGCGGCATGCTTTCGAAACTCTTGTAATACTGCTTAGCGCAGTACCGCCAGAAATTGAGTACACTGCTAAAGCCTTGACTGCCCGCTTGGTCGTTGAACTGCTGCATGAGCTCCATGGCGGGTACACTGCCCAGCTCTACAAAGGGGTTGTACGCCGCCACAGCACCCACATTGGGGTAGGCTCCTCCTAAAAAGAATTCTGCGGCACAGCTGTACGCCGACACACTGGGGTCGTTGACCGCTTTCAAGTCCGAAAACCGACGTTGTACGGCCTCGGCGGGGCTAAGAATGAAAAACCAAAAGGGGTTACCGTGGTAAGTGGTATTTGTTCCCTGGTAAGCGTATTGAAAGGTCCGTGGTATTGCCCTAATGGCTGACTCTACAGCATTTTCGAAACCCCTGGCCGCATTTAAAAGTGACATGGAATTGTGCCCTTGGTAAAATCCAGGATTACTCTGGTAGTTGGGTACCCTTATTTGACCAAAGCCCTTGTAATCAGATTGGGAAGTGTAGTAAGCATAATACGCAGTATGCAAAGCCTGGTCAAAACCTTCCACCGCTGAGTTATCCACGGTGATGGGGTCTTTCGGCTCCTCGTATACATCCTGCGGAATGGTGGAATTGTAGTCGAGGCGTGGCGGTTTTTGCCAGGGTACTTTCTTGATTTCCGGTTCGGTGGTGCGCACTACGTGGTAGTAGCTAAACTCCTCCAGGCTGCGGTTGGGTGTGGTGAAGTCTACACAGGTACCCCCCTCATCGGCGTACTCTGGCGACAGCGCCAGGTCCTCCGCATCGGGTAGCAAGGGGGTGGCCGTATGGCAGGCACAGTCATCGGCCGCGGCGGCCTGCTCGCTGGGCAATTCACCCTCCACCACCAAAATTTGTTGGGGCTTCAGGACTTTGCCTTCCGGGGCCAAAGCCACCGGAATCTGGGCTTCAGAACCAGCTAGCCGTGCGAAAGCCCCCACAATGGGGTCTCCGGGCATGGTAAACGAAAAATACCCGAAGGCATCGGTGTTGAAGTGCAATAGGGGAGCTTCGGAGACCGTAGCGCCCGATTTGGCTGCTTTTTTGGTAGAGGGTTCTACTAAGGATTGGGTATATAGAAAAAAGCTACGCCCGGCTACCGCCTCGCCATCCGCAAAGCCCAGTACCCGTCCGCGTACCTTGTAAGGTGCGGTACCCCCTACGGCCGACAGGGTGAGCAGTTGGAAGGGATCTACCGTGATCACCATCGGTTGCGAATTATCCTCTTCCTCAGAGGTCTTCGCAGCGTTCAGGTCGTGGGTGGAATATTGCCCTTCGTGCAACGTACTTTGATCCGGTGCTAAAACCTGCAAGGATACTGGCTCCTGAATAGTACCCTCAACAGAAAAAACGAAGGTACCACTAGGCGTCACTGGAACTTCGAGTGAGCGCAAGATGGCCGTAGAAATAGTATTCAGACCAGCAGGTTTGGCTTTGGTTTCCGTTTCGTGGGTTTCCTTGGCACCCGTACGGGTATCACCTGCTTTCTTTTGCTTTACGGCCTGTTTTGGCACTTGGGCCATCACGGCCTCTTCGTGGGTATGCGCTTGTTCCCGGCGTTGGGCCACGTCTCGCGCCACCTCCTCGGGGGATATAGTTTGGTAATACCGTACCCGGACGAGGTGGTTTTTGTAGGAACCCGTCCGTGTTTTTGAACTGGGCTTGAGAAGCCCATTTACCGATCTTTTCATGGAGTGTAGTAGTGTGTTTATGAGCAGTGCCTTATGCACTGCTCTACCTACCTGACGGGTGACCCGCCTAATTTTCCCTGATCGGTTACTTCAGATTCGAAAAAGGGCTACAAAACCCTTATCCATTCCCGGCCACGTCCTTCAGGCGGGGTACACCGGTGTTCTTTTTGAGGCGCTACCATTCTAGCCAGGGGGCTGAAGAGCCGTCCTAAGACGGATAAAAACAAGCTGTGAGGGTACTATTCTCTCAAATACCTCTACCAGCGTGGCCTTTCGGCAAGAATGGGCAAAAAAAGAGGCTGCTCGTATGAGACAGCCTCCTTGTGAATTCCTAAAACACTGCGGGTATAGGTTCCTCTTTTTTGAGAGGAATCAACCGTAGAGGTAGTTGGCCCTCTTTCGGCCGTAGGGTGCCGCTGTATTCTACCTCTGCCGTTCGCACTTTAGAGGGTTGCAACTCAAATTGTTGCATCAGCATGGCGATGGCGATCGTGATTTCCAATTCAGCAAAGCGCGACCCAATGCATTTTCTGGGCCCCACCGTGAAGGGCATAAAGGCCTTGCTGTTATTGCGGTCTTTGCGCTCTGGTGACCAGCGATCGGGGTCAAACTTGTCCGGGTTCTCCCAGTAGTCTGGGTGGTGGTGCATCATCAGAGGGGAAACAAACAACTGTGCCCCTTTCGGGATGTCAATACCCTCAATGGTGTCGGCCTCTTTGGCCGACCGTGAGACCATCCAACCCGGTGCATATCTTCGCAAGGCCTCCTTAATCACCGTCTGAGTATAAGCCAATTGTTTGCAATCGGCCATGCTGGGTGCCCTATCCCCCAATACCTCTTTCACCTCGGCACGCACCTTAGCCTGTATGTCTCGGTGGTTGGCCAGTTCAAAGGCCAGGAAGCTCATTACGTTCGCACTGGTATCGGTTCCGGCCAGGAAGAAGATCTTGATCTCATCGGCAATTTGCTGGGGGGACATGTGTTCCCCCGTTTCCGGATCGGGCGTATGGATGAGCATGTCCAAGAGCGTATGGCCCTGTTCCTTTTCGTTAGCCTTATTCCGAAATAGATTGGTCACAATCTCCTCAGATTCTCGCATGGCCTTGAGCATCTTCCGGTTAGATGCCGTAGGTATCCAAAAAGGAAGCATGAATCCGGTACGGATATGTTTTGACATCTCTTCCAGCAGATAATTGATAGACCGGAGCATCACGTCCATTTCCAGATCCGACAGCGACCCACCAAACAAGTTGTCCTTTACAATCTCTATGGCAAGCTGGTTGAAGTGATCGTACATGTTCACCTCTCCCAGTTTCGCTCTTGCTTGCAGGTTGTTAACCATATCTTGGGTACGCCCTTGCATTACCTCCGTGTAGTAGTTGAGGCAATCCGTATGGAAGGCCGGGTTGGCTATCCGGCGTTGCCGTTTCCAGAAATCATCATCGCTGAACACCAGACCATTTCCCATGGTCTTCCGGCCAATGTTCATGGAAGGGCCACCCTTGTAATAATTTTGGTGCTTCCGTTGCATCACATGTAGCGTAGCCTCGGGGCTTGTGAGGTAATACACTTTCATGTGCGCTAAGCGAAACTTCACGACCGGGCTTTGGGTCGCTTCCAGTTGTTTAAGAAAGGGGCGGGGCTCCGCCATAAATGATTT
>JBCBHI010000515.1:0-4337 GCA_038525885.1 Bacteroidota bacterium | reverse complement strand
TTAGCCTCCGCCAGAGGCACTTTTTGCCAATTCTCTGGCTGTGTTTCTTGTTTGGGGGGAGAATTGCGCAGGCCCAACTCCCTCTAGATTCCCTGCTGGAAACTGGGAACGCTCTGCTTAAGCAAGGGCAGATTCTGACGGCCCAGCACTATTTTTTGACGCTTATGGAAGCGTCCACGGACCCAGATATTCAGCCCTACCAAACAGAGTCTTTTCTTGCACTGGGTGACATCCAATTTAGCCAGCGATACTTCAAACCCGCTATGCTCAACTACACCATCTGTGTTAAGCTGGCTCGTGAACATGACCTACCCAAAACGGGGGCACTGGCCGAGCAAGGCATAGCGCGCCTTATGATGGAGCAAGGCGAGGACAGCGCAGCGCGCGCCCATTCCTTCAACCTTCTGGATATTTTGGAGGCTAACCGACTATCCGAGGAGTTGACGGGTCAGACGTATCATACCATTGCCCGTACTTTTTTCAATAGCCAGCAATGGGACAGCGCAGCGTTCTATCTGGAAAAGGCGCAAACCTATGATGAGTTGCATCAGCTACCTCATTTGCGGGGCCAAGTACTGGCTAGTTATGCAGAGATGTACCGCCAGCAAGGCAAATCTCCGGCGGCGGCCCTGGCACTCATAGATGAGGCTTTGGGGCTGGTAGATTCGTTACAATACCAAAGCCTATTCCTCCAATTTAGCTTCCTGAAGGCCAGCCTGTTGGGCGGAACCACCCGGTGGCAAGAAGGAGCTTCCCTTTTTGACCAGGCCATCCAAAAAGCACGCAGCAGTACCATTGTGGTAGACCTTGACTACGCTTATGTGCTCTACATTGACCTGTTGCGCTCCCATGGGCGAAACGAAAAAGCTTTGCAACTGTACGATGCCCTATATGCCTATAAACAGGAAGAACATGATCTGGAAGAAATTAGCAGCCGTCGTGATTTTGAAGCACGCTACAAACTGAACCAAACGCAATATGAGCTGGAACAGAATCGGCTTACACTAGAGCAAAGTGAAGCGAAAGTCCGTCAACAAAGACGGAGCATCACCATCATCACGCCCTTAGCCATCTTGATTCTCCTCCTTTTGGTGTTTGGATTTCGGAATTACCGGGCCAAAAACCGGGCGCACGTTATTTTGGAGGACCTGATGGAGGAAATCCGTATTCAGAATGAAGAGCTTATCCAGCAAGCCGAAAAACTCACCACGTCCAATGAGCACATTCAAGAATTGAACGACCGCCTGGAAATTTCGGTAGCCAAAAGGACGGAAACCATCCGAGAACAGCACGAACGGCTAATCAAATATGGGTTCATGAATGCTCATGAGTTGCGAGGGCCCCTTGCCAGAATTCTCGGTCTTACTTACCTGATTCCGTATTGCCGCAGCTCAGCGGAGATAATGGACCTGGCCCAGAAAATAGAATTTGAAAGCAGACAAATGGACCGGGTAGTAAAACAAATCAACCGGACCATTGAGGAGGAAGAACTTATCGAGCAAGGGAGGTAAGAAACTTCCCTTATTGGGTTTCCAATAGGGAGAATTGTGTACCTTTCGAAATCGATTGAGAGTCACTATGTCCTTACCCAATCTCCCAACGCCCCTGGTATCGGTGGCGTGGTTAAACAGCCATTTACAAGACGAATCACTGGTCATTCTGGATGCCACCTTGCCCAAGGCAGGCACAAAGGAGATCCCACTACCGGGGCAGCGGATTCCCGGTTCCCGGTTTTTCGAAATCAAGGGAGCTTTTGCTGATCCTAACCATGCCGTGAAGGGGATGCTACCCAGCCCAGAGCAGTTTTCGCGCGCAGCCCAGGCCTTAGGCATCCACGCTGATAGTACCCTAGTGGTATATGATGGCCATGGGAACTACTCTGCTTCTCGGGCATGGTGGATGTTCCGCGCCATGGGGCATACTCGCGTAGCAGTATTGGACGGAGGTGTTCCGGCCTGGATTGAGGAAGGACTGCCTACCGCCACCTTGGACGAGGGGCCCTTCGAGCCGGGGGATTTTGTGGCCACTCCCCTGCCCAACCGTACTATTACCGGCAAAGAGGTGCTAGCAAAACATACGGATACCCACATTGCCGTATTGGATGCGCGAGGTGCCGGGCGATTCAACGCTACCGCGCCTGAGCCTAGACCAGAGCTTCGCGGGGGGCACATCCCCGGGGCCATCAATGTGCCCTATACCAGCCTGCAGGACAACGGCAAAATGTTGCCCTTGGAAGAGCTGGAGGACATCTTTTCGGACCTGCCTATCCAAGGCAAATCGTTGATTCTGAGCTGCGGTTCAGGAGTCACTGCTTGCGTCATTGAGTTAGCGGCTGAGTTGGTAGACTTGCCCAACGTCACCACCCTATACGACGGTTCATGGAGCGAATGGGGCCTGCCCTCTGACTTCCCCGTGGAGAAATAAACCTGTCTCAGACCGGAATCAGGCATAAATATCCTGGTCCGCCAATTAAGTGTGGCTAGAGGTGATTGAAGAGCGGTATAACTTTGCCACCAGCAAAACGTTAGGTAGGAAATTTTCGAACATGCGATTATCCATTCTTCTGCTACTTGGAATCCTATCCACCCACACCCTTTTTTCGCAGCCTTTTGCCTCTCCTGACACGTATAATACTTCCTGTGGCCCGCTAACTGTACAGCCTATCGAAGGCGCTTCTCTAATTCTCACTCACAACCGTCAGGTGATATACGTAGACCCGGTAGGCCCTGCCAAGCGGTTTTCAGGTTTCGCTCGACCTACCATGGTGTTACTTACCGACATCCATTCCGACAATACTAACCGAAAAGCGCTACGCCAGTTAGACTTGACCAATGCCACGCTGGTAATGCCCGCACAGGTTGAAAAAATGCTGCCCCCTAAGCTAAAGGATAATACCCGGGTCATCCTGGCCAACGGGCAGTCACTGCAAGTGGATGGGTTACCCATTGAGGCTCTCCCCATGTACAACTTGCCAGTAAAACCCAGTGCTTTGCACCCCAAGGGCAGAGGCAACGGCTACCTGCTGGAGTTTTGCGGCACCAAGCTATACCTGAGCGGAGATACGGAGGATATACCGGAGATGCGCGCCCTGACGAATATTGATATCGCTTTTGTGAGCATGAACCTGCCTTTTACCATGACGGTGGAAAAGGCTGCAGACGCGGTGCTGGAATTCACCCCGCAGGTGGTGTACCCTTATCATTACAAGGGGTTGCGAGGCCAAAGTGATATTGAGCAGTTTAGGAGAATTGTGGCCGCAGGCAACAGTGCCATTGAAGTGCGACTCAGAAACTGGTACCCTTAACTACCCGAAAAAGAAGAAGGCACCGCGATAGGTGCCCTCTCTTAAGATTTTACAGCTGGATGCCTAATATCTCAGCGATCAATGTTCTTAGCTCTTCGAAACGCTTCATGTTTCTCAACCTTAGTTGTTGCATGCCTACTCATTCCAGGTTTTTCGGCTTCCACCTTTGGGTGGCAAAGTAGTCAAGCTCCTGAGGGCTACCTAGGGTCTTTCTGTGCACTCGTCACAGCACTCCCCTACACTCGTCACAATTATTTTTAGTCACCAGGGGGGTATTTCTGATTTCAACTGTCTTATAAGCACGAGTCAAAAAAATATTAATTCTGTTACATTCTCTTTAGAGGCTGTAACCACCATCCGCACCAACAAAATCGGATGACGACACAAATGATAACCAAATGATTTTTCAATGAAGCAAACGATGATTCTATTATCCAAGGCGCCACTCAGTACTAAGATTATAGCTGTGGTAGCCATTTCTCTCTGGTTAGGCTCGCTGGTAGCCGTGGTATCTCATTTTCTGTGATTCAGGAAGAAAAATGAAATAACTAGTAGGTTAGGTTTAGTTTGAAATAGGTGTAGGCCCGGCATGTCCGGGCCATTTTATTTCCGGGTTCACATCTATTGGATTTAGGCGTGATTTTTTTGTCACTATTCCCTAAAAAAAGATTCAACAAAAGGTCACAATGGCACTACTATTGATAGTATGACTATCAAACACAAAAGCAAGTGTTACAGTTTAGCCAATACAAACCTTAATCTCAGTAGTCTATGAAAAAAGCAACCCAGTTTTTAGCCGTTTTTGCCCTCGGAACCGTGGTTCTTTCGTCCTGCATGGTAGTTAATCCTGGGGAGGTAGCTGTAAAACAGCGCTTCGGTCAGCTCTCTGATGAGGTGTACAACGAAGGCCTGGTATTCTACAATCCCATTTCCACCCAAATCATTACTACTCCTACCCGTACGGTAAATATGGAGGTAAACCTGAGCCTGCCCAGCAAGGAAGGCTTGAATATTAAGTCCCAGATCTCCATCC